>JBDRDF010000025.1:0-33903 GCA_043821025.1 Candidatus Omnitrophota bacterium | reverse complement strand
CTCCGCGGGGCAGACCTTTTCGCATTTATGGCAAGCTATGCAGCCTACAGGACAGGCGGCAATTGTATCGCGACCGGTGTCATGAGAACTACAGGCAACATAGATTTTCCCAGCAATTGGAATAAGACTGAATAATTTTTTGGGACAGACCTCAACGCACACTCCACAGGCACGGCACTTCTCGATATCAACTATTGGTAAATTCTGCTTTGACATACTAATTGCCCCAAAGGGACAAGCTTCAACGCAGGTACCAAATTCAAGACAACCAAATATACAATCTTTCTGCCCGCCCAAAACTAAATTGGCCGCTACGCAATCTTCTAAACCATCGTATTTAAATTTATCCTTAACTTTATCGCCGCCGCCACAGTGTAAAACAGCAACTTGCTTAACCTTCGTTTTTAACCTTACTCCTAAAATTTGAGCCGCTTTATTTCTTGCTTCTTCTTCCATCGCTCGGCAGGAATCTATGGTAGATTCGCCTTTCATTAATGATTGAGCAAACGCCATACATCCAGGCATCCCACAGGCACCGCAATTTGAACCGGGAAGACAGGAAAGAATCCTTTCCAAATGCGGGTCGGTTACCACGCAGAATTTTTTGGAAGCGATTGCTAATCCCAGGCCAAACAATAAACCCAAGCTACCTAAAATTAATATCGGAATAATTATCTCTAACATTAGAAACGAAATCCATTAAATCCCATAAACGCCAGGCTCATCAACGAAGCAACAATAAAGGCAATGGGAATACCGGAAAGAGCTTTGGGGACATCGGTTAAATCCAGACGCTCTCTTATCTCTGACATCAAAAGAAGCGCCAGAGTAAAACCGATGCCAGCAAAAAATGATTGCAAAAGCGACAGGCCAAAGCTTCCTGGCAGGCTTTTTCCATTGACAAAGAATGTATTGATATTTAAGACAGTTACTCCTAAGACCGCACAGTTAGTAGTAATCAAAGGCAAATATATTCCTAATGCGCGATAAAGGGTTGGCGATTTTTTAAGGATAACCATTTCCACAAACTGCACAAAGCTAGCAATTACCAAGATGAAGACAATCGTGCGTAAGTAAACTAAATTTAGCGGAACAAGGACAAATCGGTAGACGAGCCATGTTAAAAGTCCAGATAGGGTCATAACAAAGATTACCGCTAAGCCCATACCTACCGCTAGCCTTATCTGTCGAGAGACGCCCAAGAAAGGGCAAAGGCCCAAGAACTTAGAAAGGACGAAATTGTTAATGAAAACCATCCCGATAATTATTGATAATGCCGTTGTTAAATTCATGGTTATCTTTTGTTCCTTTCCTTAATCAGATTTATTAAACCGATGAGCATACCCAATGTAAGCAATGCCCCCGGTGGGAAAATCATTATTGTCGCCGGTGGATAAGCCTTGAATATCATAAAACCAAGGATTTTTCCACTGCCCAGAAGCTCTCGAATTATCGCTACAGAAGATAAAGCTAAGGTAAAGCCCAGGCCCATTCCAAGACCATCCAATATGGATGGTAAAATACTATTTTTGGAAGCAAAGCCCTCCGCGCGTCCCATAATAATACAATTGACTGCAATCAACGGCACAAATATCCCCAATTGTTTAGCAAGTTGGGGGCTGAAAGCAGCCATTAATAATTCAACGATGGTGACAAAAGAAGCAATAACCACAATAAAGCAAGGGATACGGATACGACTAGGAATAACGTTTCTTATTCCGGAGATGAGGCAATTGGAAAAGACGAGCACAAAACTCGCTGCTAGGCCCATACCAATGGCATTTTCCAAGGAGATAGACACAGCTAGTGCTGGACAAAGTCCCAGGACGATAACGAAGATGGGATTTTCACGAAATATTCCCTTGCTAAATTCTTTTAATAATTTTTTCATGTCCATAAATGCGCGGGCGGCAAAATCTATCCAATAAAGGCGCAGTAGCATTCATCATCAGGATTGCAAAAGAGACGCCCTCGGGATACCCGCCCCATCGACGAATAACAAAGGTAAGTAGACCGCACCCAAATCCAAAAATTAATTGGCCCCCTCTTGTTAAGGGTGATGTGACGTAATCAGTTGCCATAAAGAAGGCACCCAAAATAACACCCCCACTCATCAAAGCAAATAAAATATCTGCCTGACCAATTTTTGAGCCTCCCCATAACCAGGTAAGTAGGCCTAAAGTAGAAATAAAGATTAAGGGGATATGCCAAGAGATGATTTTGCGCCAAAGCAAAAACACCGCTCCCAGTAAAAGAAATGCTATACAAACTTCGCCGATACAGCCAGCGCGATTTCCAAGAAATAAATCCAGATAGCTAAGCCCCATTTGGTAAATGGTCTGTGCCTTGCCTTCCTTTAAAAGATTTAAAGGTGTAGCGGAGCTAATGCTGTCCGCATTGGCAAAGGGATAACTGAATGTAGTCATATATTTTGGCCAAGCGATTAATAAAAAAGCCCTGCCAGCAAGAGCGGGGTTGAAGATATTTTTGCCCAACCCGCCGAAGGACTGCTTGGCAATCGCAATTGCAAAGAAACTACCTACGCAGGCCATCCAGATTGGTAAAGTCGAAGGGAGATTATAAGCAAGGAGCAATCCGGTTAATATAGCGCTGCCATCAATTATAGTTATCCTTTGGTGTCTAAGCGCCAATATGATTGTTTCCGTAGATATCGCTATAGTTACACAAGCCAGAATTATCCATAATGCCCTCAGGCCAAATATAAATATACCTGCTATCCCACTGGGCAAGAGGCATAAAAAGACCGTCCACATAATCTGGGCGGTCGATTCCTTTTTATATATATGGGGAGATATTGATAATAATAATTTATCGTTCATTTTTTAGAACTTCTTGAGCTTTCTTTTTTACCGAGTCGATTACTGCGCGGGAAGAGATCGTCGCACCGGTGATAGTATCGAATTGTTCATCGACATCTTTATTTTTAAACTGGTTAAGAAATTCGTTTTCCTCAATACGTAAGCCAATCCCAGGAGTTTCTTGGTGCTCTAAGATTTTAACGGCGATAATCTTAGCGTTTGGGTCTATTGCGACGACCGTTCTTACATCACTTGAGTAGCCACGCGCCTTAGCAATAAAGACATAAGCAATAAGGTTACCTTGCGAATCCTTCGCTTTATAAAAAATTAGGTCTTCCTTTTCAATCTTTTCAATTACTTCCGGTTCTCGTCCCAGAACTTCTTCTATTGCTTTTTTTTCTTCTAATTGGCGTTGTTCGATAATTCGTGGTTCGGCAATCTTAAAGATCGAGGACAGAAAAGCAGCAGCGATTGAGCAGATTAAAAAAAGCACAAGGCTAAATCTCGTTACATCTTTCATTTGGTTTTCAACTTAGCGTATTTTATCGACTGTATTAAATTCCTTTTTGCCGGACATAAATAAGCACACAGTCCACACTCAATACAATCTAAAGGTGAATAGCCCTTTACTAATTCCCAATTGTTGCGTTCAACTGCCAAACTGATCAGACAAGGCTGAAGGCCAACAGGACAGTTGCGCACACACTCTCCGCAGTGAATACAATTATTTTCTATATAAGGCTGAACTTGCTCGTCGCTTAATAAGATAACTCCACCGCTGGTTTTGATAATCGGTACCATTTCGGTGTACTGGGTAATGCCCATCATAGGTCCCCCGATAATTATCTTAAGAGGGTCCTTTTGCGGTTTACAGAATTCGATTAATTCTTTAATGGGAGTCCCTATGCGCACTAATAGATTTCTGGGGTTTGCCAGACAATCACCAGTTATTGTGACCACTCGTTCATAAAGTGGCTTATTTTCATAAACCGCTTCGTATATTGCAAATACCGTAGCTACATTATGCACCAAAACCCCAATATCAAAGGGAAGTTTGCCTGAAGGGACTTCTTTTTTTAAGATATTTTTTATTAGTTGCTTTTCGCCGCCCTGTGGATAGTAGGACTTTAAAACCCGTAATTCGTAATTTGTATTCTGCAATTTATTTTTAAACGCTTCGATAGCCTCTGGTTTGTTTTCTTCTATTGCTATGTAGACTTTCTTTATCCCTAAACACCGCACAACCAGTTCCGCGCCTTTTAGAATTTCCGATGTTTTTTCAATCATCAGCCGATAGTCGCTGGTTAGATACGGTTCGCATTCCGCACCGTTTAAGATAAAAGTATCTACTGGCTTTGGCGGCGTCAATTTAATATGCGTTGGGAAACCTGCCCCACCCATACCAACGATGCCTGCTTCGCGGACTATTCTACGTATCTCATCAGGGGTTAGCTTTTCTATCTCTTTAAGCGGAGTAGGCTGCGTCGGTTCTAACCCCTTGCCGTCGGCTTCAATGGCTATGGCTCTACATATTCCCAAAGTAGGATGGGGCCAATTCTGAATAGCAGTTACCTTGCCGGAGATCGAAGCGTGAACCGGACTTGATACAGCAGCATCAGAGGTGGCTATCTTCTGTCCGAGGAGGACTTGGTCGCCCACGTTGACTAGGGGCGAATTTACCTTTCCAAAATGCTGACTCAAGGGAATATAAACCCGTTGAGGTTTGGGCAACCTTTCTATAGGGGAATTTTCAGTGAAGCGTTTATTCTCTTTTAATCTAATCATTAATTGCTAGTAAATTATAGCAAAGATTTTCTATTTCTTCAACTTGCTTTTTCGCTAATAATATGTAGAATATAAAGGAATGGCTAAACTTAGAGTTAAGAAGAAGAACGTAATCTGTGCGAGGAAAAGATGAAAGGCGAATTAGATTTCTTTAAAGTCATAGAAGGAATTATTGAGAAGGACCCTCGCTATAAATCCGAGGCATATCTTTTTGTGATGGCGGCATTGAATTATACGGTCAGTAAATTGGAAAAACCTCGGCATATTACCGGTCAAGAGTTATCCGAAGGGATTCGATTTTACACGATTGAGCAGTTCGGACCTATGGCGCGCACCGTCTTAGAGCATTGGGGTGTATATACGACTGAGGACTTCGGCAACATTGTTTTTAATATGACAGACGCGAAACTACTTTCTAAGACAGAAACCGATTCTATAGGCGACTTCAAGGATGTCTACGATTTTAAGTCGGTCTTCGATAAAGCGGTTGAATACAAGTTGGAATAATAGGAGGCGATATATGGAAACTATAATTGAGAGAATGAGGGGAAAATTAGAAAAATTTTGCAAGGATTTAAGAGAACTATATTCGGAGAATCTCGTATCAATAATACTTTATGGGTCGTTTAGCAAAGGTAACTTCATACCCAAGAGGTCCGATATCAATCTATTAGTTGTATTGAAAAAAATGGAATTCGAGGATTTATCCAGGGCAATAAATATTTTTAATAGATGGAGCAAGGTCGGCAGGACCACGCCGCTTTTATTTACCGAGGAGTATATTAACAGGTCGATAGATGTTTTCCCAATTGAGTTTTCTGATATAAAGGAAAACTATGAGATTTTATACGGAAAAGATGTTTTGAAAGATATAAGGATTGAACAAAAAAATCTGCGCTACGTATGCGAGAAGGAGTTAAAGGAGAAGCTCTTAAGGTTGAGGCAAGCATATTTAGAGGCAGGGGTAAGGCCCTTTATTTTAAAAAGGGTAATGATAAATTCTTTTTCCTCTGTGACGGCGGTCCTTAGAAATGTTCTTAAGCTTATCGGCGAAACCCCTTCCTACGATATAGAAGAATTGCTTACGGCGCTTTCCGGGAAATGTCATTGCGGATTTGTACAATTACAAAAGGGCAACAGAATACTTCAAAGCTGAAGAGGCAGCGAAAGCGGTCCCAAAAGTTGTTTTAAGGGACAGTTCTTGAGCTAATCGGAAAAGTGTCCCCTTTATCTTTATATAAGGGACACCTTTCGCTTTGGCCTAAGAACTGTCCCTACTTATGTAAATTCCAGAGGTGGTCCAATTCTTTTAGGTTACATTCTCTGATTTTCTTGCCGCGTCTTTCTAGCTCTTCTTCAATCTTCCTAAAGCGCTTGGCAAATTTTTTGGTAGCACGGTTTAAGGCCTCTTCCGCATCAATTCCTTGAAATCGTGCTAAATTTACAATGGCGAAGAGCAAATCCCCAATCTCCTCGGAGAATCTGCGTTTATTTCTATATTTTAGTGTCTTTTTTGTCTCTTTTAATTCTTCGTCAACCTTTTTTATAACGCCTTTTATATCAGGCCAGTCGAACCCAGCCCACGAGGCACGCTTCGATACCTTCTGCGCCTTAAGTAAAGCAGGAAGTGTTTTAGGAATCCCTTTTAGGAGGGTTTTTCCACCTTCGTAGTTATTTTCTTCGTCTTTCTTCTCTTGCCAACGCTTATATGCTTCATCAGGTCCGTGCGCTTTATGTTTTCCGAAGACATGGGGATGGCGCCGCAGCATCTTTTTGTAAGACGTCCGTATCACATCTTCGATATCGAATGCGCCGCGTTCTTTTGCAATCTGCGCATGAAATATCACCTGAAAAAGCAGATCCCCAAGTTCGTCCTTAAACCGGTTAGGATTTTTTGAGTCAATTGCATCGCAGACCTCGTAGGCCTCTTCGATTAAGTGCTTCTTTATCGAGGAGTGCGTTTGCTCTCTATCCCAAGGGCAGCCGTCCTTCGAACGCAACCTCGTCATTAACTTAACAAGTTTTTGAAATGATTTCCCATTCATTTTATAAATAGACATTAAAATTTTTATAATGTATACTAAATTATATCATGAAATTAAAAATACTAAAAACTTTTATTATTCTAATACCATTTATCCTCGCCGCTTACCAAGGCCTTGCCGAAGAAGAGGATTTGCTGGGCGCTCAAATGTACAACGAATTGGGAGTTCAGGCGCTCCAGGACGGCGCGATAGATAGCGCTATATCTTATCTAGAACAGGCGCGGAAACTCGCCCCTAAACAAGAGACGATAAAGAAGAACCTCTCCATCGCTTATTATAAAAAAGGCGAAGCGGAATACGAATTTCGTCATTTATCTTCTGCTGAAAAATATCTTGCAGCTTCGCTGGAGAACGATCCTAATAATATTAATGCGTTGGTTTTAATGGGCGAGTTAAAATATCTCTCGCAAAAGTTAGATGAGGCAAAGAAGTTATGGGAAAAGGTGTTGGCGCTTAGGCCGGATTATCCATATGCCGACACTTTAAAAGAAAAACTTAAAAAATTGGATAAGGAAGCGAAGGTTGAGAAGGAATATCGCTCAACGGGGATGGACCAATTTAATATTAAATATTCAAAGGAGGGGACAAGGTTAAGCTATAACGTCCGTTATTATCTACAGGAAGCGCATAGATTAATCGGTCAAGATTTTAATTATCAGCCGAAACGTAAGATTACAGTTTTAATTTATGAGACAGGAGATTTTGAATCGATTAGCGATTGGCAAAAAGGAGTGGTCGGCGTTTATGACGGCAAGATTCGCCTGCCGTTGATAGGTGCTAATTTAACATCGAATGAGATACGGGGCATAATTTGGCACGAATATACCCATGCGATAATTCACGATATCACGAAAGGAAACTGTCCCATTTGGTTAAACGAAGGTTTAGCGAAGGTCGAGGAATTTAAGTATATTAAGAAAGACCTTTCCACATTGGAAAGCGCAGTTAAAAATGACCAGCTAATCTCATTCGTAGATTTGGACGCCACATTTTTTAACCCTGCGGATAAAATTAAATTTGAACTCGCCTATGAAGAGTCCTATACGCTTGCCAATTATCTAAAAAAGCGCTACAGCCGATACAAAGTGAAGAGGATATTGGAACGGCTCGGAAATAATGAAACGATAGAATCAGCCTTTAAAAACGAATTGAATATCAAGATGTCCGAATTTGAGAAACGTTGGCTCAATGAATTAAGGGCAGGTAAACTCTATTGATATGCCTACCATAAAACCATTCAAATCCGGCTACGTCGCAATAATTGGGAAACCTAATGTCGGAAAATCCGCTGTCTTAAATTATCTAGTCGGCGAGAAGGTTGCCATCGTCACAGAAAAACCAGAAACCACCCGCGATAAGATTTTAGGAATTTTAACTCGCGAAGATGTACAGGTGGTCTTCGTAGATACGCCCGGGATTCACAAGCCACGAAATCTATTAGGTAAACATATGACGAGAATTGCGAAAGAATCGCTCTTGGAGGTTGACCTCATCGTATTTATTTTAGATATAACAAGCGGCATTACAAATGAGGATGAGATCATCTTTAATCTCCTTAAGGATGCTAGGAAACCAGCGATACTCTTGATAAATAAAGTCGATTTAGTAAGCAAATCCTTAGCATTGCCTTTAATCGATGAGGCATCTAAAATTTACGAATTTAAGGAAATAATTCCAACCTCAGCTACAAAGGGCGACAATATGGACGTGCTTTTAAAGAAGGTTATCGAATATCTGCCCCAAGGCCCAAAGTATTTTTCCGATGAGCAATTAACCGATAAGACAGAGAGATTTTTAGTCGGCGAGTTGATTCGCGAGAAAGCGCTTGAGTTGACGTGGGAAGAAATTCCACATTCCATCGCAGTATTGGTTGAGGAATTTAAAGAGCGCCCGAAGAAGAAATTGATTTATATCAGGGCAACGATATTTATTGAGAGGCATTCGCAGAAGAAGATCGTCATAGGCCATAAGGGGCAGATGCTAAAAAATATCGGTGAGGCGGCTCGAAAGAATATCGAGGATTTTTTGAAGAAGCGCATTTACCTTGACTTATGGGTCAAGGTAAATGAGAACTGGCGCAAGGACCCGCAGGCGCTGAAGATGTTAGGATACGCGTAAGATGCCCATTATCATCGACGGATGGAATTTTATAAGACATAGTAGTTCTCGCATTCAAAAGGAAGACGCGCTTGAGTCCGCCAGGATTTTAATAGCTCATCTTCAGAGGTTTCAGCTCACTCATAACGATTCGATAATCCTCGTCTTTGATAGCAAGCACGAATTTTTAAGTTTACGTTACCAGCATAGCCTGAAGTTAAGGATTGTGCCGACGAAGGACGCCGATGGCTATATAAAAAGATATATCGATAAGATACCGGAAAGGCAAAGACGAAACTTAAGAGTTGTATCGTCCGATAATTCGTTGTATTATTATGCAAAAGATGCTTACGCTACGCCGATTAAATGCGAAGAATTTTGGAGAAAACTATGACGACCGAATTAATCATCTTTGATTTGGACGGAACTTTAGTCGATGCGTATAAGGCGATAGAGAAAAGCCTCAATTTTACATTGAAGCGGTTAGGTTATCCTCCGGCAAGTCCTTACAAAGTGCGCAGAGCCGTTGGTTGGGGCGATGAAAACTTTATTAAAACTTTTGTAAAAGACGAAGATGTGAAGGAAGGGCTTCTGATTTATCGCCGCCATCATAAGACCTCCCTGCTTAGGTATTCACGCGTTCTACCCGGGGTGAAAGGGATTTTGCGGTTACTTAAGAAAAGGGGTTATAAGTTAGCGGTTGCCAGCAATAGGCCCCCAAAATTCAGCGATATCCTGATAACCCATTTGGGCCTTAAGAAATATTTTGATTTGGTTATATGCGCCAAAGATAAGAATGAGATTAAGCCGAAGCCAGATTTGCTTCATAGAATTACAAAGAAGTTAAACGTCGATCCAGCCGATGCTTTTTACGTAGGGGATATGACGATAGATGTTTATGCTGGGAAAAACGCAGGCATAAAGGCCATTGCCGTTCTAGGCGGCTCTTCATCTAAAGCTGAACTAAAGAAGGCAAAGCCGTTCAAAGTCATCTCAAGAATAACCGAACTAAAATCAATAAAATAATAAGCCACCCCTTGAATTTTTGTAAGGATATGGCATAATTATATTGACCGATAAAAGGTAAACCGCTCGGCCTTAAGAGTTCGCTTTTTAAGGTCGATCCAATTCTTGGACCGAAAGGGCGGGGCGCAAAGCCACAGGCCTAAACCCATGTCATTTAGAGGATGACATGGGCAAGGAAGCTGGGTTGCCGAAACTAGAGAAAAGGTCAAAGGCGTAGGTTGCCTCCTTTATCGGTCGTTCTTGAAAATAAGGATTGCCAGCGGCAGCAGTAAAAGCTGTAAGAGGTGAAGTAAGTTTAAAGCCGCTGGCTTTTTTATTGCCATTTTTGTTCTAACCTTCTATAATATATAACCTAAGAAGGAAAGATATAACTAAAAGTCGTTACATTTAAATAATATGACCCCTGCCCCAAAAGCTTTAGACAAAACAACGATAATAAGACAGACCCCATTCTTTTCAGAATTATCTCGCCCTGCCCAAAAACTAATCGAAGATAATTCCTATGTAGTCGAATATAAAAAAGATCAAATCGTATATCGTGAAGGCGAGCCACCCGATGCGTTTTATTGTATAATAACTGGTAGGGCACAAGTGTTTGTAAAGACCCAATCGGGCAAGGAACGAACCCTCGTCTACTTACATCGCGGGGATTACGTCGGAATAATTTCGCTTTTGACCAGCGAGCCGCATTCTGTAACGGTTCGTATTATAAATGATTCTTTGATCCTAAAAATTGATAAGTCCAATTTCGATTACCTTCTTAAGGAGATTCCACAACTCGGGATTAATTTAAGCGGATCTTTATCGCGTCGATTGAGGAGAAAGGATTTAGGATCTAAAGCGATATTTGAGTCGACGATAATTTCCGTGTATGGCGTCTCAAAAAAGGTTGGACGGACGATGTACGCGGTTAACCTTGCCATTTCGCTTGCTTGCGAAACACGCAAAAAAGCAATCCTTTTAGATATGAGCCTTACGGGCGAGGAGTGTACGCAGATGTTGCGGATAGATGAACGGCCTTCGCCTTTAGACCTAAGAACTCTGACGTTCGATTATGAGAAGATAAAGCCGCTGGTAATAAAAGACGATGCCTCTGGGATTTATTTGCTGGATATCGCGCATGATCCACAAGAGTCATCTGATGTAACGCAGATAATTCCGCTTTTGAGTTACCTCGCTTCGGAGTTTCACTATATCGTCGTCGACTTGCCCTTTAAGATGGATAAGACCGTATACGCCGCGCTTACCCAATCAGATTTGATACATTTGGTTACGGATTGCACCGAGCATAATTTGAAAACGACAGGAAGATTAGTCGATGAGTTAAATAAGGTAATCAAAAATCCTGAGAAGAAAATAAGGGCGATAATAAATGAATTTTATCCAGAGAAGTCATACGAAGAAGCGCGCTTTAAGATTTTGGGGCACAAAGCATACGCGATATTGCCTGACCTGGGGCTGTTAGCCGGGATTATGACTGCGGGCTTGCCCCCTGTTTTAGCGATCCCAAATTGTTTATATTCTAGGGCGGTACGCAGAATCGCAAGGGAGATTGGAAAAATTCTCGTCGGTTTGGCATTGAGTTCCGGGGCGGCTTTAGGACTTGCTCATATAGGCGTGATAAAAGTGCTAGAGCGGGAAAAAATCCCAATAGATTTTATAGTGGGCTCATCCGTCGGTGCTGTAATCGGCGCCTTCTGGGCATCGGGGATAGATGCGAATGAATTAGAAAAGATCGCCTTACGATTTAAGAAGAAGTCCGCGTTGTTTTATCTGGCAGATTTTTCTGCGATTCCGCTTTTTGGTTTTTTGCATGGGCGGAATCTAACGAGGTTCTTAAGGGTTAATCTTGGACGCAAGACATTCCATGATACTCATATTCCAATTAAGGTAACAGCGTGCAAGTTGCGAGCGCGACAATTAGTCGTTATCGATGAAGGCAGTTTAGTCGATGCGGTGCGTGCATCGTGTTCAATCCCTGCGTTGCTTGAGCCATATAGAAAACAGGAGGATTATCTTATAGATGGGGCGATATTAGACCCTGTGCCCGTTGATGTTCTGACGAAATTGGGCGCAACGAAGATCATAGCAGTTAACTGTCTTCCTAGTCCGGAAGAGGTATTGAAGGCCTTCAAAGAATTTAAGGAGAAACGACGCAAAGAGGAGATGGAATTGGCGCAACGTTCGATCATTGCGCGTGTAATATTTAGAATTAGAGGGTGGATGCAGAGGAGATTTTTGCCGAACATATTCGATGTGTCAATGAATTCCATGAACGCGATGGAGTATGTTTTAGCGGAGGCATCGATACGCGGGGCGGATTGCGTCTTACATCCTACAATACCAAATGTAAATTGGTACGAATTGTATGAAGTTGAGCGTTTAATCAAGCGAGGTGAAGAAGAGGCGAAGAAGATGCTACCGCAGATTAAGGCCCTCATAGCAGAATAAAAATCGAAAGCGAGGCAAGGTATGAAAGAGATTGTAATAGTTGATGGGGTAAGAACTCCACAGGCGACGTTTGGCGGAGCGCTAAAGGAGATATCGGCGGCGACTTTAGGCGAGATAGCTGTAAAGGAGTTGTTAAAACGGACAAAAATCGATCCTAAATTAATCGAGGAGGTAATCTTCGGCTGTGTGGGGCAAACTTCTGATGCGCCCAACGTAGCCCGCGTAATCGCATTGCGTAGTGGCATTCCAATTGAAACGCCAGGGTTTACCGTCCAGCGAAATTGCGCAAGCGGTTTACAGGCAATAGTAAGCGCTTGGATGAATATTCAGACTGGCGAACGCGATGTCCAAATCGCAGGCGGCACAGAGTCTATGAGCATGGCGCCTTACATCAATCGCGATTTAAGATTTGGGAAACATCTTAAGGATTCCGAGATGGTAGATTCGTTATGGGAAGGGTTAACCGACCCCGTATGCGGGCAAGTTATGGGAAGGACTGCAGAGAATGTAGCCGAGGAGTTTAAAATCTCTCGAGAGGAGCAGGATAGGTTCGCAATATTAAGCCACAAACGTGCTTTTAAAGCAACGAGGGAAGAAAGATTTAAAGATGAGATAGTAACTGTTATGGTTCCGAAGAAATTGCACGGAAAAGAACTTCCACCTGAACCTTTCGCGCAAGATGAAGGGATAAATATCGCCTTAAACGAGGAAACCTTAGCACTTTATCCTACGATTTTTAAAGAGGGTGGCACCGTAACCCCAGGAAATTCCTGTCCGATTTCAGACGGAGCAGCGTGCGTTTTAGTAATGTCATATGATAAAGCGAAGGAATTAGGGTTAAAACCGATGGGATTTATCCGTTCATTTGCATTTGCAGGAGTTGAGCCCGCAAGGATGGGAATAGGGCCGACGAAATCTGTTCCGCTGGCTTTGAAGAAGGCGCAACTAGAATTAAAAGACATACAATTATTTGAAGTAAACGAAGCCTTTGCCGCAACTTATTTGGCGACAGAAAAAATTTTAGGATTAAATAGGGAAATGGTAAATGTAAATGGAGGAGCGATTGCGTTAGGACATCCTGTTGGTGTTACAGGATGCCGACTTGTGGTCACGCTTTTAAATGAAATGAAGAAACGCGATTTAAAATATGGCCTCGTAACTATGTGCGTCGGAGGAGGACAAGGCGGCAGCATAATTTTAGAAAGGAAGTAGGAGGCTAAATGTATATTTATAAAGCAGGAATTGTTGGTGCTGGTAAGATGGGCGCTGAGATTGCGCAAGTGATTTCGTATGCGGGGATTCCGGTTGTCATAAAAGACATAAATGACGAAGTTGTAAAAAGGGCAATCGATACAGCGAGGAAAATTTATAAAGGCAGGGTAGACAAAGGCAAGCTGTCGCCTGAAGAGATGGAGTCTAAAATGGCGTTGATTTCAGGTACGACTACTTATGAGCCATTTAAAGATGTGGATATCGTGATTGAGGCGGTGCCTGAGAATTTGGAATTGAAGAGACAAGTCTTCAAAGAATTAGACGAAGCCACACAGCCGAGTGCAATTTTAGCGTCGAATACCTCCGCTCTCTCAATTTCGGCATTAGGCGCTGCGACGAAGAAACCTGAGAAAGTGATAGGCATGCATTTTTTCTTCCCCGCACATGTGATGAAATTGGTCGAGGTGATACCTTCACTTGCTACTTCTCAAGAGACTATCGATGATGTAATTTCGCTTTCAGAATCGCTTCGAAAAATTCCTGTCAGAGTAAATGAATGCCCTGGTTTTTTAATCAATAGGTTGCTTATGCCTTATTTAAATGAGGCGGTATATTGTTTACAAGAAGGCGCGGCATCCGCAAAAGAAATTGACAAGGCGATGGTTGAATTTGGATTTCCGATGGGGCCGTTTACATTGGTCGATAATTTAGGGCTTGATATTTGTGCTGAAGTCGGGAAAATTTTATACGACGGATATGGCGAGAGGATGAGACCAGCAGCATTATGGAATAAATTGATAGAGGCAAAACGATTCGGCGTCAAGTCCGAGGCGGGGTTCTATGATTATAAAGGTGTTGAGGAGCATAGCGAAGGAAAAGCTGATACGATGCTGGATAATTTTATTAAGGAAGTGCAAGCGCAAACGAAGGTGACTGGGACAAAATTTTCCGTCGAGAGATTGATACTTCCAATGATAAATGAAGCAGCCCTTTCTTTTCAAGAAAATATTTCGACGGCGCAGGATATTGATTTGGCGATGCTCGCCGGTTTAGGTTTTCCTCAGGATAAACAAGGGATTTTACATTATGCGGATGCAATTGGTATAGATAATGTTTTAAAGGGATTGGAGGATTTGCGAGCGAAATTCAGTGAGCGATTTTTCCCTGCATATATGCTTAAAAAAATGGTCAATGCGAATCATTTAGGCGTTAAAACCAAACGCGGATTTTTTGAATACGCTTAGATAAAGGGAGGCTAAAAATGGCAGGACAATTTGTGACTTATTCGGTTGAAGCGAATGCGGCAACCATAGTAATAAATAATCCACCTGCAAATGCATTGTCGACGCCAGTTATGACGGAGTTGGATGAAGTTCTTGGGAAGGTGCTTTCAGACCCACAAGTTAAAGCGTGCGTAATAACAGGTAGCGGCACGATGTTTGGCGCAGGTGCCGATGTAAAAGAGATAGACACAATAAAAGTAGCCAAAGATGGCGAGGCGATTGCATTAAAAGGACAAGCTGTAATAAATAAAATTGAAAATGCAAAAATCCCTTTTATCGCAGCGATAAATGGGATGTATTGTTTGGGTGGTTCCAACGAACTTGCGATGACTTGTCATATAAGGGTTGCAGGTGATAGAGTAAGATTCTCACAGCCTGAGATAAATTTAGGGATTATACCTGCATTCGGCGGGACGCAAAGGCTTACTCGGTTGGTTGGTGTGCCGCGGGCGCTTGAGATTTTATTGACAGGCGATATGATTACTGCGCAAGAAGCAAAAGCAATCGGATTGATAAATAAAGTCGTGCCTGATTCGGAGGTTCTAAAACAGGCACAAGGGATTGCGAAGAAGATAGTCTCAAAAGGAAAACTTGCGATAAATAGTATTATGGAAGCGGTAAAGCAAGGAATGCGCGTTAATATCGAAGAGGGACTTAAATTAGAGGTTGCACTCTTCGGAAAGTTATGCGAGACTCAGGATAAAGTCGAGGGCGTGGGCGCATTCCTTCAAAAACGCCAGCCGAAGTTTACTGATAAGTAGGAGGTAGGACGATGGAATTTAAATTTACCGAAGAACACGTGATGTTGAGGGAGATGGTAAAGAAATTTGTCGATAAGGAGTTGAGGCCCATCGCTGAGAAGATAGATAAAGAAAAACAGATTCCGAAGGAATTTATAAAGAGAATGGGTGAACTGGGTCTTTTAGGCGCTCCATTTCCTGAGGAGTATGGCGGCGCCGGGATGGGCGAGATAGGATATTGTATCGTCAGCGAGGAGATTTCTCGGGGGTGTGGCTCGACAGCAACATTTTTAGGCGCACATACCTCGATTGGTTCGACTCCTATCTATTTAGACGGAACAGAGGAACAGAAGAAGAAATATTTATTGCCGTTAGCAAAAGGAGAGATGATCGCAGCATTTGCGTTGACTGAGCCGAACGCTGGCTCTGATGCGGCAGCGATTGAGATGTCGGCAAGAAGAGACGGCGACCATTTTATTTTAAATGGGACGAAGCAGTATATTACAAACGGCAACATCGCTGATATAGTCATAACAATTGCGGTAACCGATAAGGCGTTGGGCCCAAAAGGAGGCGTCAGCGCATTTATCGTCGAGACTAAGACTCCCGGTTTTTCCGTCGGGAAAATTGACGAGAAGATGGGAATCCGCGGGTCAGGGACGGCGGAACTTATCTATCAGGATGTAAAAGTCCATAAGGATAATGTATTGGGAAAAGTTGGCTACGGTTTTTTGACAGCAATGAAGACATTGGATGTAGGAAGATTAGGTTTGGGAGCCGGTTGTCTTGGGGGGTCAAAAGAGGTACTCGATATCTCCACAAAACATGCGAATACTAGAGTTCAATTTGGCGGACCTTTATCAGAGAAGCAGGCGATACAGTGGATGCTTGCGGAAATAGCAACTTTAGTTTACGCGATGGAGTCGATGGTCTATAGAGCAGCGTGGATGTGCGACCAGGGGATGAAATTTTCTCGCGAGGCAGCGATGTGTAAATTATTCTGCTCAGAGGCGCTTAACAGGATTGCAGATATGGGCGTTCAGATACACGGCGGATTAGGTTATATGGAGGAATATCCGATGGCGCGTTTTTACCGCGATGCGCGCATTCATAGAATCTTCGAAGGGACAAACGAGATTCAGAAATTAATCATCGCTCGCGATATTATAAAGAAAGGCGGATATTAAAATTTGATGCGTATAATTGTCCTGATTAAAGAGATTCCGAATTTAGCAGATTCATATGTATCGAAGAGCCAGCAGACTCTGATTTTCAATAGCCCTCCTATATTAAACCCCGTCGATGAAAATGCTATTGAACTGGCGCTTCAGTTAAAGGAGAAAAACTTTGGCGAGGTCATTGCGATTGGTTTAGGACCCGAAGATTTAGAGATAAAATTGAAGGATGCCCTTGCGATGGGTTGTGATGAGGCATATCATATTATGGATCCGATTTTCGAAGGTGTAAATTCTTTGCAGACCGCTATAATTTTAAATCGCGCAATAAAGAAACTTGGGCCATTCGATTTAATCATTGCCGGTTCTGGTTCGATAACGGGAAACGGCGGGCAGGTTGGAATAAGAGTAGCCGAGATTTTAAATTTAAATCAGGCGATAAATGTAAAAGGAGTAGAAATTGAGGAATTGAACTCGCCCGCTTTGATCACCGTATTAAAAGATTCGAATCGCCCAAGGATTCCCACAGCCGTAGGGATTGCGAAGGCCGCACATAAAAAATTAACTCGTCTTACATCATCGGACCTCGGGATGTCGCAAGATGATTTAGAGAAGACAAAAGCTTTCGACTTAGTAAGGGAATATCTTTCGTGAGTATCGAAGAATATAGCGGCATTTTGGTATATTTAGAAGGCGAAAAAGATGCGCTTTCAAAATCGTCGCTTGGGCTTTTAGGGAAGGCAAAGTATTTAGCAGAGACATTAGGTGTGAGCGTCGATGGTATCATATTAACTCAAAGGGCAGAAGGACTGACAAGAGAAGCGATTGCTTTCGGTGCAAATAAAATTTATATTAAGGAAAAAGCGGATTTCGACGTTAAAGAAACCTTAGATATATTGTATAATTTGATAAACGAAAAGAAGCCAGAGGCAGTTTTATTTAGTAATTCTTTAGAATCGCAGAGGTTAGCGCCGCGATTGGCCCAGAGGTTTGAAGTGGAACTTGGTTGCAATTGCACAGGGTTGGAAATAGATACTGAAAGGCGCACACTTCTTATGACGTATCCGATATACGATGGCAAGATGTTAAAGGAGGTCGGTTCAACAACAAAGCGCCCGCAGATTGCCACAGTTGCCGAAGGAGTATTTGTTGAGCCAGGTAAAGATGATTTAAGAGAAGGCGAAGTTGTGAAGTTGTGAATGTTATCTGCTTAATAAAACAGGTTCCCGATACTGCGTCGTCTGTTTTTCCGACGAGCGACGGGAAAGATATTACACGCGAAGGATTGGGTTACGTAATAAATCCTTACGATGAGTATGGAATTGAAGAGGCGCTTAAGGTAAGAGAAAAACAAGGTGGCACTGTGACGCTAGTTACGATAGGACCCGATAGGGCTGAGGCAGCATTGCGACAGGGTTTGGCGATGGGTGCAGACGCAGGCGTCCATATAGAAGATGTTGCTTTTGTACATTCGGATTCCTTTACAACCGCTTTAGTTTTAGCAAAGGCAATCGAAGCCCTTAAGTTAGAATACGATTTGATATTCTGCGGTAAACAGGCAGTAGATGATGATTATGCGCAAGTAGGAGCAATTGTCGCCGAATTTTTAAATATCCCTTGCATTTCTTTGGCTGTGAAAATAGAATTTGCTGGCAAAATAGTTAAAGTCCATCGCGAATTAGAGGGCGAAACCGAAATCGTTGAGGCGAACTTGCCGATTGTCGTCACCTGCCAGAAGGGATTAAATGAGCCACGGCTTCCGTCTTTGAAAGGCATTATGGTGGCGAAGAAAAAAGAGATAAAAAACGTTGGGATGAGCGAACTTGGACTTTCAAGAGATTCCGTTGGTGGTGCTGTTTCGAAGGTAGAACTGTTAGGGCTTTCGCTTCCGCCTGAAAAGAAGGGCGGCAAAATCTTAGAAGGGGAAGTTGATGCGGTTGTAAAAGAAGCTGTTTGTTTATTACGCGAAGAGGCAAAGGTTATTTAATGGCTGATGAGATTTGGGTTATAGCTGAACATAAGCAAGGCGAGATAAAGAAAGTGACGTTTGAGGCGATCTCTCGTGCGAGGGCGATAGGCGATAAATTAAATAAAAAAGTGTCCGCAGTTGTCCTGGGGAAGGATATAAAAAATTTAGCAGAAGCATTAAAGACGCAAGGCGCAGATTCGATTATAACTTTCGATGATGCAAATTTAGAGAGATATACTTCTGACGGATACACAGAGGCGCTGTTAGGTTTAAGCGATACGCCATTTTTAATTTTGTTGCCATCCACTTCGCAGGGGAAGGATTTAGCACCGCGATTAGCAGCGAGATTTAAAACGGATTCAGCAACGGAATGCGTAGATTTCGAAATAAAAGACGGCAAACTAATTTTGATCCGTCCTGTGTATGCGGGGAAATTAATCGAAAAAATCGCCTTCAAATCACACCCAATTATTGCAACGATAAGACCACGCACGAGCGAAATCATTCAGGCTCAGGGCAAATCCGCAGAGATAGTCTCGAAGGATGCAAAAATCTCTCCGGAGAAACTGCGCGCGAAGATAAAAGGCATTCTCAAAGACGTGAAAACAAAATTGGAATTGACGGAGGCAGAAATAATTGTTACAGGCGGAAGGGGAATGCGCTCGGCGGAAAATTTTAAGACTTTAGAAGAGTTGGCAGATGTATTGGGCGCTGCTGTTGGTGCTTCGCGTGCAGCAGTCGATGCAGGATGGATGCCCCATTCAGCTCAAGTGGGGCAGACCGGGAAAATCGTAAGTCCAAAATTATATATCGCCTTTGGGGTGTCCGGTTCTATCCAACATCTCGTTGGGATTTCATCGGCAAAGTATATTTTAGCGATAAATAAAGACCCTCAGGCGCCGATTTTTAAGAAGGCGGATTATGGAATCGTTGGCGACTTATTTGAAGTCGTGCCGAAGTTGACAGCTGAGTTTAAGAAATTATTAGGCTAGGAAAAATGTGCGATGTCAGACGGTGAAAAATTCGATTGCATAGTTGTCGGCGCAGGGCCAGCAGGGGTTGCCTGCGCATATGTTTTGGCAAAGGCGGGTCTAAGCGTTGTGATTTTAGAGCGCGGCGAGGTTCCCGGTTCAAAGAATGTTATGGGCGGGATATTGTATTCGACCGCCTTAACTAAAATCATACCAAATTTTTGGGAGGAAGCGCCTGTTGAAAGAAGGATTGTAAAAAAGGTGTTTTCGCTAATGTCTGCCGATTCTGAGATACAGGTGGGTTTGAGGTTTGAGGATTTTAATAAGCCGCCGTTTAATAATACATTTTCAGTCCTACGGGGAAAATTCGACCCTTGGTTTGCGAAGAAGGCGGAAGAGCAAGGCGCTATGATATTAAATCAGGCGGTGGTCGATAAGGTAATAGTTGAAAACAGCAAAGCAATAGGTGTTAAGACCCGTTTAGCGGAGGGTGATTTGTTTGCTGATGTAGTTGTAATTGCAGAAGGGTCGCGTTCTCTACTTGCGAAAGATTTGGGTTTGAGGCAGATGTATATACCCGAACATATGGTGACCTGCGCGAAGGAAGTTCATGCGCTTTCAAAGGAGGTAATAGAAGAGAGATTTAATTTAGAGGGCGATGAAGGGATGTCCCTGGAATACTTTGGCGCCGCTGTCAAAGGATTTGTGGGGTCCGCATTTATTTATACAAATAAAGATACTTTGTCAATTGGAATTGGCGTTTCGACAAGGGCGCTAAAATACGGGAAGATAACTCCAAACGAAATAATAGAGAGCTTTAAGGAACATCCTTCGATTCGCCGTTTAATAAAAGGCGGAAAATTATTGGAATATTCTGCGCATATGATACCAGAATTTGGCTATGACCATCTTCCCAAGCTTACTATGGATGGGCTGATCATAGTAGGCGATGCGGCTGGATTCGTTAATATGAATCCCCTATATCACGAAGGCTCAAATTTAGCGATGGCATCTGGATTGATTGCCGCTGAAACCATAATCGAGGCGAAGAAGAAAGGCGATTACTCTAACAAGGAATTGTCGAAATATCGCGCGCGACTCGAAGAATCATTCGTCTTAAAAGATTTAAAACGCTATAAAGGAATTTCAAATTTTGCTATGAAGCATCCCGAGTTTTTTAAAGAATATCCTGACCTTCTAATTGAATTAGCGAGGGATTTCTTCACGATATCAGAGATGCCGAAGGGCGAAGCCAGAAGGCGTATGATTAAGAAAATCATAAAGAGGGTAAATTTCCTTCGCCTTCTAATTGGACTATATCGAGCGCGGAAGGTTATGTTCTAAAAAGGGGTAATAATTATGAGAGAAGATACGATTCATTTGATGTTTTTTGCCAGGGCCGCAAAATATAGCACCAAATGCGTCCTTAAAGTAAAGCGAGAAGGCAGATACCGCGATATAAGCTGGTTGGAGTTTGAAAGTAAGGTCAAAGAATTTGGCTATGGGCTTATAAGTTTAGGATTGGAATCCGCAGCCAAAGTGGGACTCCTTTCAGAGAATCGCCCCGAATGGGCATATGCGGATTTAGCGATACTTTCCATTGGTTACGTTGACGTCCCGATTTACACGACGGATGTACCACCCCAGATTCAATATATCCTTTCGAATTCCGAGTCGAAGATGGTCATCGTCTCAAATGAAGAGCAACTTCAGAAAATCCTGGCCATTAAGTCTAACTTGCCACAGTTGAAGAAGGTAATCGTCTTTGACCCGCCAAAGGAAATTAAAGATAGCGATGTAATTTCCTTTGAATCAGTAGTTCAATTAGGTAAAGAAAATGCTGCAAAAGTAAGAGAGGAATTTGAAATTCGCTCCCACGCCGTTAAAAAGAATGACCTTGCATCTATAATTTATACTTCAGGAACTACTGGGCCTCCGAAAGGCGTCTGTCTGACTCACGACAATTTCCTTTCTAATTGCCGCTCATCGGCAGACTTTTTACCTCTTGGGAAGAATGATTTAAATTTGTCGTTCCTTCCGTTGAGCCATGTCTTCGAGCGAATGGCGGGCTATTATTTTCCGCTCTTTTTAGGCGGCTCAATCGCTTATGCAGAAAATATGGATTCTGTACCACAGAACTTGCGCGAGGTCAGACCCACGGTAGTCTGTGCGGTCCCTAGATTTTATGAGAAGATGGAGAGCAATATAATGAATGCCATCGCGCAAAGTCTCCCAGCCAAACAAAAGATTTTTAATTGGGCACTGAAAGTTGCAAAGGCCCATACAGATGCGAAGTTGAATAAAATATGGCCGTCTCCTTTTATATGTGCGCAATATCTAGTTGCAAAAAAATTTGTCTTTTCAAAACTAAGACAAGCAGTGGGCGGCCGCCTTAAGTTTTTTATCTCTGGAGGCGCTCCGCTTTCTAAAGAGTTGGCAGAATTCTTCTATGCGCTTGGGATCTTGATCTTAGAAGGTTATGGTTTGACGGAAAGTTCCCCAGTCATATCCTGTAACACCGTCAATGCGTTTGAATTCGGCTCGGTAGGAAAACCGATAAAGGATGTGGAGGTAAAGGTCGCACCTGATGGCGAGATTTTAGCCCGAGGTCCCAATGTGATGAAAGGGTATTATAAGAATGAGCAGGCGACAAAAGAGACGATAGATAGCGATAACTGGTTACATACCGGCGACATAGGTTTTATCGACGAGGAAGGATACCTTCATATCACCGACAGAAAAAAAGATATCATAATCACCGCCGGCGGCAAAAATATTGCACCGCAGAACATCGAAAGCCTAATAAAATCCGATTCATATATCCAAGAGGTCGTTTTATACGGCGATAAAAAGCCCTATATCACCGCATTGGTTGTGCCGAATTTCGATGCTCTAAAGGGTTTGGCGCTTCGACAGGGAATCCCATACGTTACCGTCGATGAGTTGGTGCGGCATCCGAAGGTCTACGAATTCTACGCGAAGAGGGTTGAGGAGAAACAAAAGGATTTGGCCAGATACGAGAAGATAAAGAAGTTTGCGCTTTTAGATAGAAATTTAACCATAGAAAGCGGCGAGATAACACCGACATTAAAGGTCAAGCGAAAGGCGGTCTCCGAAAAGTATAAGGAGATCCTTGACAAGATGTATGAAGTTTGAAGGCTCTTTCAAAAATAGCGATGCACAGAACCTCATTTATCGAGCATTTATCCCTGAAGGGCCTTTAGGCTCTGCGGTATTCGTTCATGGCTTAGGTGAACATTCTCTGAAATACGATGAGTTCGCCGAAAGATTTTACAGAAAAGGGATTGCCGCCTTTTCATATGACCAGCGCGGACATGGTCGTTCCGAGGGCAGAAGAGGCCATGTTAATGGATTAGAAGAGCTCGTAGAGGATTTAAGACACTTTGTAGATATCGTAAAGGTTCAAACTCTAAGGCAGGATGTATATCTAATCGGACAGAGCCTCGGTGGTTTACTTTCGATTATATTCGCGATAAAATATGGTAAAGAAATAAAAGGCGTTGTTGCCTCCTCCCCAGCGCTCCGTCTTAAAAATCCTCCAAGCGCAGTTGAAACTGTTGTAGCAAAAACGATGATGTTTCTTAATCCTGCGCTTACCGTTTGCAATAGAGTACCGTTCGAAGATATATCTCACGATGAAAGAGCCGTTTTAGAGACAAAGGAGGATAAGCTCTCGCACAGGCTGATTTCGGTCAGGTTATATTTTGAGATGATGAATGCGATGAGATACGCATTCGATAATATATCGAAAATAGGAGTGCCAATTTTATTGTTACACGGCACAGGCGATAGGGTAGTGGATGCAGATGCTACGAGGGAATTTTATGGAGGGCTAACCTCAAGCGATAAAGAGATTAAATTGTATCCTAAATTATATCACGAATTGTTCAGGGAAGTAAATAAAGATGAGATTCAAGAGCATATTTTAAATTGGGTTTTAAAGAGGGCAACATAGAATGAAGCGCATCAAAAAGATAATATTGGTTATAGCCGTCATATTTTTAGTCGTTTTTCTTTATAGGCCTGTCTCGATTTTAATATTTCATTTAAGGGAGCCAAAATTTTTATGTCCGATAGATTCTGTGGGCATAAAGATCCGAAGCGATGGTTATGGCTCTGGTGAATTTGGGGCAAAACGTAGTGGCGGAAAGCTACATTTAGGCATTGACATTCAAGCGAAGGTTGGCACGCAGGTTAAAGCGGCTAAATCTGGGCGCGCCCGTATCGGCAAAATAGGTAAAGGCATGGGCAAACATATCGTTATTAATCACCCCGATGGAACGAAGACCATTTACGGCCATCTTTCAAAGATATTTGTCACAAATAACCAAAAGGTAAAAAGAGGTGATATAATAGGAGAGGTTGGTAAAACCGGCAATGCATGGCCACGCACAATCCTTCCGCATCTTCATTTCGAAATTAGGATAGACGGCGAACCAGTGGATCCTTTCGCAGGTTATATGGAAATTAAGTGACGTTCAAGTTAAGGAATATTTCAATTTTGGCTTTATTTATTGCGCCTGTACTTTTATCCAGTTGTGCAACGACTTATAATCCTGCTACGGGTAAAGAAGAATTTATTATGATAGGAACGCAGGAAGAGGTTGCAATTGGCCAGCAGGTTGCCAGACAGATAGAACATCGCTTTAGATTATCGGAAGATCCCGCTCAAATTCAACGCATAAATAGGGTAGGCAATAGGATTGCATCGGTTTGCGACAGACGGGATTTACAACACTATTTTAAGGTGATCAAAAATAAAGATGTAAATGCGTTGTCGACGCCCGGCGGATATGTTTATGTAAATACGGGATTGTTGGATAAGGCAAATGACGACGAATTAGCTGCAGTAATTGCTCATGAGGTAGGACATATTTCAGCAAGGCATGCCGTTAAGGCGATGCAGGCCGATATGGCTTACTCCGTAATCGCAGGTCTTGTATTTTCAAGGATTGGTTCAAGGGGGGTTCAGCGCGGTGCCAATATCGCGATGAATTTAATTATGTTGGGATATTCGAGGGAAGATGAGCTTGAGGCGGATAAATTAGGCGTGAAATACACTTATTATGCAGGATTTGACCTAAACGGGATGATTACATTTCTGGAAAAGTTGAAGCAGGAAGAGAAGGAACGCCCTTTGGATAAAAGCCTTATTTATTTAAGGAGCCATCCATTGTACTCCGAGAGGATCGCGAAGGCGAGAGCTGAGATCGCATTTTTAAAATACGTTGCGACACAACCCCCACCACAACCAGCCGGAAAAACCAAACTTTGCCCGAAATGTGGCACCGAGTATGAGAAGTGGTTTAAATTCTGTGTTAAAGACGGTACCGAATTACAAATTAAGAAATAGAATAAGAAAAATTGCTCGCTTGGGCTTCCTTATTACTCGCTTAAGATTAAACGGGGGCTGCGTCATAACCGCCTCTGCGTTCGCAATTTTTCTTATCTGTTATTCTTTGAGTGCCGTCTCCGATGAAATCGATTACGTTATGGCGAGGAAAAAGATGGTTCAGGAGCAGCTTGCGGCCCGCGACATAGCAGATAAAAGAACCCTTGATGTGATGAGTTGGGTTGAAAGGCATAAGTTCGTTCCCGAAAGGATGAAAAGGTATGCCTATGAAGATATGCCTCTTCCTATCGGCGAAGGGCAGACTATTTCACAACCATATATAGTTGCATTGATGACTCAACTTTTAGAGTTAAAAGGTAACGAAAAAGTCTTGGAGGTCGGAACGGGTTCGGGTTATCAAGCGGCGATTTTAGCTGAATTAGCAAAAGAGGTCTATACAATCGAGATAATAGAAAGTTTAGGTAAAGCAGCAGAAGAGAGGTTAAAAGAACTCGGTTATGCAAATATTAAGGTAAAGATAGCAGATGGGTATTACGGCTGGGAGGAATATGCGCCATTCGACGCTATTATAGTAACTGCAGCAGCTGAATATATTCCACAGCATCTAATAGATCAACTTAAAGTTGGAGGCAGGCTTATAATCCCCGTTGGAGACGAAAGGATGCAGAACTTGCTTTTAGTTCAAAAAGAACCAGGTGGCAAACTTAAGGAATATGAAATCACAGGCGTTCTATTCGTTCCGCTAGTTGGTGATCATCCAAAGGTTGAGCCGAAAGAAGGGGCAAAGGAGAAAAAGAAGCGACGTTGAGAAGTTACATTACATTCGCTATTTTATTTCTAATTTTTTTCTTAAATTCTAACGTTTACCCGCAGAATGTCACTACGCCTTCAAACAAAGAAGGGATACTAAAGAAAGCCAGTCTGGAAGAGGGCGATGGAATTTTGATTCTTCATCTTTCTGGGACCCCATATGAGATGGGCTATCAACACGGGGCACTTCTTAAAGACCGCATAAAAGAGATTTTCTCCAATAATATCTTAGGTTATCTAACTTCTGAGGAGCAACGACGAAAAGGAAAAACATTCCAACACACTTCCCTTTTAAATTATTTTCGCTCTCGCGCTGAGATTTTAGATAAAAATGTCCCCAAGGAATATAAAGAAGAAATGAGGGGCTTGGCCGAGGCCTCAGGGTTAAGTTATGCCGACATTTTGCTTATGCATACTTTTTTGGATACGGCATCGTTATCAAAGCTTAAATTAAAGTCGAGTTTTAGAGATTTTTTAAAGGGAAGCAAGGCGGTGTTCTTTTATAAACCTGAAGTAGGAAATTCCTTTGTTAATATCGGCTCTCCTGGGATAATTGGAACGCTGACCGGAATAAATGAAAAGGGCGTAACATTGGATGAGAGGGGTCCTGGAAAGACACAAGTTTCTGCCAATGGGATTCCGGTTTTACTTTTATTGCGTCAAGCGCTTCAATATTCCGATTCTAGGTATGACATAATAAGGATTATCGCCTCTTCTCCTCGAGCAATAGTGGACACCGTTATAGTTGGCGATGCTAGAATAACAGATGGCTGCGTCATAGAATTTAACACAAAAAATTACGCCGTTAGATTTAAGGAAACAGTGATTTTAGAATCAATAAAATCTTTTTTAAGACTCAAAGATGAATTGGGAATTTCAATAACGGATGAAAAACCCCTTGACCCATTCGAATTTTATAGTTATGAGAAAAAATCCTTCCCATACAAATTGGAATTGGTTGAGAAGACGAGCGGATATAAGCATTTTTCATTTAATTATCCTTCCGTCGTCGAAACGGATTATCCGGAGGATATTGTATATTTGGATTTCTATGAACCAAGGGGCGAGAATAAATATCCCGCAGTAGTTTTTTTAAGTCATCTTGCTGGTGGAGCGCCTCAAATCGAAGGTGCGTTCTTGCGAGATTTGGCGTCCAATGGCATAGCGGCACTTTTGGTTCAAACCTCTTTTCAGAAGAATTACAGATTCAGCCGTACCTGGCTAAAAAAAGAATTGGAACAGAAAGGAACAGATGAATTAATCCAGTTGTTGCGTCAATTAGTAATCGAAGCGCGCAGGGGCATCGATTGGTTAGAAGGTTTGCCAAAGATCGAGAAGGGTAGGATTGGCGTAATGGGTATAAGTTTAGGCGGGGTAGTAGTTCCTGTTGTTGCTGGGGTGGACGACAGGATTAAGTCTATGGTCATAATTTTAGGAGGGGGCGACATAGGCGAAATCATATGGCGTAGCCAAACGACCAAATTGTATAAAAAGCGGCTAATGGAAGAGGGCATAACGTCAGCCTGGGATTTAGAGAGAAGATGGTGGATGTTGGATCCGTTGACGTTCGCTTTTAAATCCAAGGCGAAATCTTTGTTAATGATAAACGCCCTTTTCGATTTAGATATTCCAAGATCCTCTACGCTTAAATTATGGCGAGCATTGGAACAACCAAAGATAAGCTGGCTTCCGACCGGACATTATACATCGATATTCACGATTGGCTATGCGAGGATCAAAACCTTTCAGCATTTTTATGCGAATTTAGTCGATAAGAAGAAAGCGCACAAATTTGGTGTTGAGTATATTCCAGGCACGCCTTTTGAGAGGTTTCGTTTGGGATTTGAGGAATTATTTGGGGGAAAGACGAAATTGAATATTTCCGGAAGGTTTTCCGAGGGCGTAAAGAGATTAAAATTTGGAGTTATCATAAAGGATTTATTTAACACGCCATATTTTGGCGGAAGCGAAATCTTCGGCAGAAAAGAGAAAGACGAGCGCTATAATTTGGAAGGAGCAGGCGGCGCAATATTATTAGGTCGTCGTTTAAGCGAGCATACCAGCGGTTTTTTTAAATATCATTATGAAAGGGACAAGGTTTATGATGTCCAGTCGTTTGCACCTTCAGATTTTCATCGCCAAATAGGTAGAAAAACGCTAACGATATTTTCCTTAAATTTAGAGAGGAATACATTCGACGATCCACTCTATCCGATCGATGGCTCCTATCGCGCATTATTTACAGAAGTTGCATCGAAATGGTTGGGAGGCGATTTTAATTTTACTAGGGCTATAGCGGAGATGAGTTGGTATCTCACAACCGGTTATCCTAAAATAACCTTCGTCTTTAGAGTTAAAGGAGGTTGGATCGGCGAATTCGGCGGTTCGGGAGACGTTCCATTTTTCGAGAGATTTTACGTCGGCGGTTCAAGCACCGTAAGAGGATATAGGTCAAGGCTAATAGGTCCAAGAGATTCAATGGGCCTTCCGTTGTGGGGCGAAATTATGGCGCTTGCAAATGCCGAGGCGAGATTTCCGATTTACAAAAGATTAAATGGTGCGGTCTTCTTTGATACGGGCTCTACTTGGGATAAATTTAGCACGATTGATTTGTCAAGCGATTTTAAAAGTTCCATTGGGGCAGGGTTAAGATATAGAACGAAGTGGGCGGTTTTGCGCGTAGATTATGGCTATCCGCTCGACAACGACCCTGGCGATCCTCACGGTAAATTCCATTTTGCTTTAGGTCTGCCATTTTAATTATGGTTGTATTTGAAGGGTTTAAAAAGTATCCGATTGTTTATGGAGTCGCAACTCGGCATAGTACCTTAGACGATTTTCTAAAGAAAATTGGCGTTGTCAATTCACGCCTGGCTTTTTTAGAACAAATTCATCGGGCAAAGGTTTTAAGGATAGATTCTAAGACCGATTTATCCGCACCGCTTTCAGAATGCGACGGTGCCGTAACGGACTTAAAAAATATCGCGATGATCGTTTTAACTGCGGATTGTCTTCCCATATTTTTATACGACCCATTTAAAAGCGCAATCGGCATCGCTCACGCCGGTTGGCGTGGGACCTATGATGGTATAGTGAAGAATATCTTAAATGCTATGAAATTGAATTTTAAATCCGACCCATCTCAGATGCTTATTGGCTTAGGGCCTGCGATAAGGCAATGCTGTTATGAAGTAAGCAGTGAATTTTTAGGAAGGTTTCCCAATTCCGTTGTTAAGAGAGCACATAAGTTCTATTTCGATTTGGTCGGCGAGAATGTGGAGCAGCTTTTAGCTCAAGGCGCCAGTTCGAAGAATATATTCGATTGCGAGATTTGCACTTCTTGTAGCGACGACAGATTTTATTCATATAGAAGAGAAAACGAGAGGGCAGGACGAATGGCATCGGTTATTATGCTAAAGGAGAAAGGATGAGATGATGAAGATAGGAGTAATCGCTGATACACACGATAATATGCCTATGATTGCCAAGGCAATCGATGTTTTTAATTCAGAGGGTTGCAGGTTCGTGATTCACGCCGGAGATTACTGCGCGCCATTTAGTCTAAATTCATTTTCCAAATTGAAATGCAAATGGATAGGCGTCTTCGGCAATAACGACGGCGAAAAGAAGGGCTTAGCGATGAAGTCAAACGGATTGATCGTTGACCATCCTTATAGATATGACCTATCGGATAAAAAAGTTCTGATTACTCATGAGATAGAAGACATAGAGGACCTCAAGGTCAAGATAGACAGGGGAGAATACAGCATAATAATCTGTGCGCATACGCATAAGGTCGATATTAAGAAGGAAAAAAATACACTGATAGTAAATCCTGGCGAATGCAGCGGTTGGCTTTATGGAAAATCGACCGTTGCAATTATAGATTTGGAAAAGCTGGAAGCGAAGGAAATCGCGCTATAGATGAAGTCGCAAGTATATTTCATCAAAACAAATTTAAGAGAAGATTTAGGTACGATAAAAGAGAAGACCAAATCTCTTTTAAGAGCCGTTAACTTAAAGAAATTTATAAGAAAGGACGACTTTGTCGCAATTAAGCTTACATTCGGCGAAGAAAAGAATAAAGGATATATCAACCCACAATATGTTCGATTCGTTGTAGATGAGGTCAAGTCCTTTCGTGGCAAGCCCTTTCTTACAGATACCAACACATTATATAAGGGGAAGAGGCAAAACGCTATCGACCATTTAAACTTAGCATACGAACACGGTTTTACGCCAGATATAACCGGCGCTCCGGTAGTGATAGCGGATGGCTTAAGGTCAGGTGAAGGTGTTGAGATAAATATAAATAAAAAACATTTTAAGTTGGTCAAGATTGCCCGCGCTTGTGCCGATAGCGATTTGCTCATAGTTTTATCTCACGTCACTGGTCATATGTTGACAGGTTTTGCGGCCGCCATAAAAAATATTGGGATGGGATTTGCAACCCGCGCGGGAAAATCACTTCAGCATTCCAATGTGAAACCAAGCGTGCTTACGAGCAAATGCACCGCTTGCGGACTTTGCGTTGTAAATTGCCCTGTTGATGCGATTGTAATACAAGGAAAAACGGCGTTTATTAAAGAAGATATTTGTATTGGTTGCGGCGATTGTTTGGTGGTATGTCGCGAGGATGCTATAAAGATTCCGTGGGATGAAACTTCTACCTACATGCAGAAGAAGATGGCGGAACACGCATTAGGTGTGATGAAGAATAAAGGGGGAAGGTCTATATTTTTGAATTATGCGATGAAGATAACAAAATCCTGTGATTGTATGGCGAAGGATGATCCTTTGATCATTTCCGATATTGGGATATTCGCGTCCACCGACCCAGTTGCGATAGATAAGGCGACAGCGGATTTAGTAAATGAAACAGCAGGGTCCGATGTCTTTAAAAGGGAATATTCCAAAATAGATTGGACCGTTCAGTTAAATTATGGCGCCGAAATCGGCTTGGGTAATTTAGAATACGATTTGGTTAATGTGAAATGAGGACACTGCTTACAAACGACGACGGAATTTATTCGCCTGGCATTTACGCGCTCTACAAAAAGATGAGACGGCTTGGAGAATGCACTGTTGTGGCGCCTGATGCGGAGCGCTCCGCTCAAGGTCATGCGATTACTTTAAGTGTGCCATTACGAGTGAACGAGGCAAAAAGAGAGGGGAAATTTTTCGGTTACGCTGTGTCAGGCACGCCTGCGGATTGTGTTAAGATCGCACTTATGGCAATAATGAAAGGGAAACTCAAACCCGACCTTATCATATCTGGCATAAATCGAGGTCCGAACCTGGGAATAAATATCCTTTATTCAGGGACGGTATCGGGAGCAACCGAGGGGGCAATACTAGGAATTCCATCCTTCGCTGTTTCGCTCGCCTCTTTTAAATGGAGTAATTTTGAAGCGGCTCTCGCTTTTTCGTATAAGCTCGCCAAGATGATGTTGAACAAAGAATTGCCTGTTCATACACTTCTTAACGTAAATGTTCCAGCACTGCCGAAGTCGAAGATAAAAGGAGTTAAGATAACCCGTCAGGGAATATTGACTTTTTACAGGGAGAGCTATGACAGACGAGAGGACCCGAGCAAGCGAGTTTATTACTGGCTACGCAGCCAGAGGATAGAGATCGAAGGCAATGAGATGACGGATGCTGTCGCAGTTAAAAATGGTTATATCTCCGTTACGCCGTTACATTATGATATGACCGATTACGACGATTTAGAGTTGCTTATTAAATGGGAAAAGGTACTGAAGCTTTAGATAATTATGAAAGATTAAAGTCCATCGCCGAAACTTCCGGCGCTACACTGTTCGGGGTTACAGATATAACTTCGTGTAAAGATAAATTTTACATCGAACCGAAGTCGATATTAGATGATTTAAAGTACGGCGTTTCAATCGGTGTGCGGCTCTCGAATAAAGTATTGGAGACGATTGTAAACGAGCCGACGAAGATTTATGCTTTTCATTATAAGCGAGTCAATTCCCTGTTGGATGAGATCGCGCTTAAAATTTCAACCTTCATTCAGGATAAAGGTTCATCCGCACTTCCTATTCCAGCGAGCCAAGTTGAGGATTGGCAGAATCAACGCGGTGCTGTGCCGCATAAGTTAATAGCGCATTTAGCGGGTTTAGGTTTTATCGGGCGTTCAGGTTTGGTTGTGAATCCGACATTTGGTTCGCAAGTTAGATATGCAACGATCTTGACCGATTTTCCGCTGAAAGCCGATGAGCCGAAAGTTGGGAATTGCGGCGATTGTTATGAGTGCATAAAAGTTTGTCCAGTTGGGGCGATAAGGAAAGACGTGAAAGATTTGGATTTAAAGGCATGCCGAGAATTATTAAAGGGTTTTTCCAAAAAACCCGGCATAGGACATTTTATATGTGGGATTTGTGTTAAAGCATGTAAAGGCGGCCTTAAAAATGTTTGAGGAGGAACCATGGGGGTTACAAAACAACATAAACTAGTTAAATTAATTGTCGGGATGATTTCAAACGATCCCGCTCTCTTGTTAAAAGTGGAGGCGGTCTTACAAAGGGCGTTTGGGCCGATAGATTTCAGGACGAGCCTATTGGATTTCGCCTACACCAATTATTACGAGCCGGAGATGGGCGGTAACTTAAAAAGGCAGGTCGTCTCATTCAGGAGATTGATAAACCCTGACGATTTACCGAAGATAAAATTGTACACAAATAAGCTCGAATCGAAATTTAGCATATCGAAAAAAACTCCTTCTCGCAGAATCAACATCGACCCAGGATATTTGACCGAAGCGAAATTGATTTTGGCGACGACAAAGGACCACCAACATAGGATTTATTTAAACAGGGGCGTATATGCTGAGGTCACATTAAGATTTGTAGATAAGACCTATCTTCCCTGGGAGTGGACATACCGCGACTATCAGTCGAAGGAGTATATCGACATCTTTAACGAAATCAGAAAAATTTATATGCAGCAGATAAGATGATAAGCCATATTTCGCAGGAACCAGCGAAGCGGTATTCACGGATAAAGAATATATTGTTTGTAATTGAATTGGCTTTGACGGTTTTATTCCTTTTTATTATTGCAACGCAGGGTCCGTCTATTTGGATCAGGGATTTTGCGATTCGCATAGCCGACAATATTTGGGTTTCAACCGCCTTATATTTCTTTATTTTTGGTTTGATTTATATAGCGGTGTCGTTTCCGTTGGATTTATATCAGGGTTTTTCACTCGAACATAAGTTTTCACTTTCGACCCAAAGTTTTTCTTTATGGCTTAAAGATTACGTTAAGAAATTATTAATTGGAATCGCGATATCGCTCGCCCTTATAGAATTGCTATATTTTTTCTTAAGGCGCTTTGAGGTGAATTGGTGGATTTTGGCGGCATTGTTATGGATTACATTTACGATAATTTTAAGCAGGGTTGCGCCGGTTTTAATCTTGCCGTTATTTTTTAAGATAAAGCGACTGGAAGACGAGAATTTAAAGCAACGGCTTCTTAATTTAGCGGAGAAGTCAGGCGCTAAGGTAAAAGAGGTATTTGAGATTGACTTGAGCGAAAAGACCGTTAAGGCAAACGCAGGGCTTGCTGGATTGGGAAAGACAAGGAGGATTTTGGTAGGCGATACGCTGCTTAAGAATTATTCGCCCGACGAGATAGAAGTGGTATTAGCGCATGAATTAGGGCATCATAAGTATGGACATATATTAAAATTTATTGCGTTTGGCGCCGTATCTTCCTTTGCCGGATTTTATATCGCAAATAATATATTTAAAAATTTAATCTTACCATTAGGGCTTAAAGGTATGGCGGACTTGGCTGGATTTCCGCTTTTGCTTCTAATCTTATTTTTCTTTACGCTCTTTATCCTGCCGCTTCAAAATGGATTGGGAAGGGCGTTCGAGAGGCAGGCGGACTACTTTTCTATTGATATAACGAAAAATCCTGAGGCGTTTATTACTACAATGCGCAAATTAGGCGAGCAGAATCTAGCAGATTTTAATCCGAGCAGAATCGTTGAGATATTTCTATACGACCATCCGCCGATTTCGAAGCGAATTAAGATGGCAGAGGATTTTAAGGCTCGTTGACACTTTGTTATTTTTGTGTTAATCTTAAAGAACAAAAATGAAGGCAGAAGAGAGA
>JBDRDF010000024.1:0-7446 GCA_043821025.1 Candidatus Omnitrophota bacterium | reverse complement strand
CCAAACGTCAAGGCCTAAGCTAACTTCTCCCTGATGAAGCACAACCCCGTACCTTCGTCTCTGGGCTGCACCTGCTATCTTTCTATTACCACAAACTATATCGAACTCACAAGGCGAAGAGAAACAAAACTTCGATTTTAGGGATCTCCTTTGGCCCTGCTTAATGGTATGAAGGGCAGCGTTAATGCCTAAGCTCCTAAGGCCCTGCAAAATTCCGCCATGAATCTCTCTGTAAGAATTCGATACACCCTTGGGTAAGACAAAGGAACTTTCAGGATAAACGATGGAGTATGTGAAGCTGAGTTCATTATGAAACACAACTCCTCCGCCCGTAGGCCGCCGGACAAGGGCAAGGTTATCCTCCCGATTTAATGCGCTTTCTAAATTTTGAAATCTGCCTATTGAGACGCAGGGATAAAGCCATCTATAAATTCGAAGGGTTGGGGATGAGGCGCTTTCCGCCTGGCACATCATAATCGCTTCATCTATTGCCATATTCATATGCGGGTCGTTCGCTTCGTCTAAAATTAGGCGCCAGACCTTTTCCATCTTTAAATTAATGCTCTGCCTCTTTGATAAATTCTAAATACTCATTATAAGGCAAAAGCGCATCTACTTCGGATTTATCCTTAATCTCCAATGCATAGAACCAGCCATCTTCGTACGGCGATTTATTAACAAGCGAAGGGTCCTTCTCAATCGCATCGTTTACCTTAACTACTTTTCCAGAAACCGGAGCATATAAAGAAAATGCCGCTTTAACAGACTCGACTACAGCTGCTTCTTGCCCTTTAGAAAATTCCTTATCCAACTTTGGTAATTCAACGAATACTACATCCGTTATCTCTTTTTGTGCATAGTCGGTAATTCCAATGTATCCTATGTTTCCTTCAACCCTTAACCACTCATGCGTCTTCGTGAATCTCAACTTTTCCAGTTCAACCATTCCTATTTGCCCTCCTGTAAAATGGTGCCTTAAATCACCTCTTCAACCCTAAGCGTTCCATTATCTTTGATAAATCTAATCTTCTCTCAATCAATTCTTTCGCCCGCTTTGCCTTGCTTTTATTTCTTAAGGAAAGATGTCCGGGCAGTGCCTCAAATCTATCGACCGTTGTCAACGTATCGGTGGGCACAACCAGTATCGGAACACCCTTTTCCTCTGCTTTGGAGATTATAATGTCATCGGGATATAAATCGCCTGTTAAGATGAGACATCTGGTTGACGTCTCAAGCGCTGCCAACTGAATATCGGATCTATCACCACCTGTTATTACAGCTTTATTTGGTACTCGCCTAAAATATTTTAGTGCGCTCTCGACGTTCATAGCGCCTATTAAGAAATGCTCCACCAATTCATCTTCTTTATCTCCGCAACAAATAAGCTTGCCCATTAACGCATCTTTTAATTCGCCAACCGTAACAGCGTTTAAAATCGTATCCTGAGGGATAACACCCAATGTCTCAATTTGTTTCTTCTTTAAAAATGGAACTATCTTTCCATTTACATAGTCGAGTAAGCTTGGCCTGACTTTATTGAAGACAACGCCGATTAACTTATTGCCTAACTCTGCCTTGCATCTTATACATCCATCGAGCGACTCAAAATCGTTTGGCTCTGGCTTATCGACGAGCACGGCATGCGAGCCTAATTTATGCATTATAACATCTTCGGATAACCCTAAGAAACTGCCACAATGTATACTTCCGATTCCCATCACTAAAATTAAATCCTTATTGCGCGATATCTTTTTAAATGCCGTTACTATCTTCTCGTCTAAACCCCTAACCTTATTTTTAAAGACCCCTTCTAACAGCGCCTCATCTAATACTACAGGGCAGAACAATTCTAAGGGGTCCTTTAATGAAATGGCCTCCTTAAAAAACAGAACGTCTGCGTCGGTCAAGACATCTCCAACCTTTGTTGGGAAGACGCCGAGCGGCTTAAAATAACCGACCTTCATACCCTTTTCTTTTAGGCTCAAACCGATACCAACTGCAATTAGATTCTTGCCTGTATAAGGCTTCGTCGATAAAATAAAAAGGGATTTCATTGTAGTTGCCCTCCTATATTTATTCTCACATCTAGTGCCACTGAACCGCCTTTATCAACTGGAAATACCATTAGCGGATTTATATCCAACTCGCAAATAATCGGAAAATCCGTCACCAATTTCGAAAGCCTCAATAAACCATCTTTAATGGATTCGATATCCGTCGGCTTTTCGCCGCGCGCGCCTCTTAAAAGTGCATTGGCGCGAATTTCATCTATCATCGCCTTCGCTTCTTTTGAAGTAATCGGGGCTATCCTAAAAGAGACATCCTTTAACACTTCGACATATATGCCGCCTAAACCAAACATAAGAAGTGGCCCGAACTGCGAATCTTTGCTCATTCCCAATATAACCTCTTTTCCGCCGGTAACCATCTCTTGAACCAATACGCCCATTATAACCGCATCCGGCATAACCCTCTTAGCCCTTTGGGTCATTTCGTAAAACGCCTCTTCAACCTGCTTCGTGTTAACAAGTCCTATTTTGACGCCGCCGATATCAGATTTATGCAATATGGTTGGAGATGCGATTTTCATTACCACGGGACAACCGATTTTATTTGCAGCAAAACACGCTTCGGAAGCGGTCTTGGCGAGCACGCTCTTTGGGAGCGCAAAACCATAGCTTTCTATTATCTCCTGCGCCATATATTCCGGAATATCCTTTTGCCCGGATCTTATCGCTTCGTCTATTATCTTCTTTACTTTATCTTTATTGACTGAGAGGGTCTTCGTCTTCTCTTTTGGAATCTTACGGAATTTTCCATATTTGACCATTGCGTCAAAGGCAGCGACCGCACGTTCAGGAAATGGATAGTTAGGAATCCTATTTTTGTGCAGTACCTTTAATCCTTTCTCTATGAGTACCCCGCCCATAAAACTCGCCAGGAGCGGTTTTTCATTGCGTAGATCCGCCACGCAAGCAGCGGTCTCTTTTATTTTGCTCATCGTCTGCGGGGTTAAAATCACCAATGCCCCATCGACATTGGGATCTTTTAAGACAGCTTCTAAAGCCTTTCTGTATCTTTCCTCGTCTGCGTCGCCTATTACATCAACAGGATTATATATCGCCGCTCCGACCGGAAGTGATTTTCTTAAATAATCGATCGTCCCTTTATCAAATGAGGCAACCTTCGCATTCTGCGAACGTTCAACAGCATCCACCGCTATAATTCCAGGCCCGCCAGCATTTGTAATTATCGCTAACCTTTCGCCCTTCGGTAGCTTTTGATACGAAAATGCAACTGCATAATTAAATAGGTCTTCTACCGAATGCGCTCGAACAATGCCGGTCTGAACAAATGCCGCATTAAACGCTGCTTCTGAACCAGCTAAACTTCCTGTATGACTTGATGCCGCTCTAGCGCCCGCCTGTGTCCCGCCAGCTTTACATATTATGACAGGTTTTTTAGCGGTAACTTTTCTTGCAACCCGCATAAATTCCCGTCCGTCTTTGACGTCCTCTATATATCCTAAAATAACTTTTGTATCCGGATCGTCACCCAACGACTCTAAGAAAGTAGCTTCGGAGATATCAACTTTATTTCCTAAACTTACGAATTTTGAAAATCCTATCTTTTCTTTTACCGCCCAATCCAAAATCGCCGTGCAGAGCGCTCCCGACTGAGAGAAAAATGCGATATCGCCTTTGGAAGGCATCTCAGCCGCAAATGATGCATTAAGTGAAGATGCGGTATTTATTAAACCTAAACAATTTGGCCCTAATACCCGGATATTAAATACCTTAGCGATCTCGGCAACCTCGCGTTCTAACTTTGCCCCTTCTGGCCCGCACTCTTTAAATCCCGCGCTGATAATAATAGCCGCCGGTATGCCTGCTTTACCGCATTCGAATAAAGAATTAGGCACCAAAGGTGCAGGGATCGCAAAAACCGCTAAATCTATTTTTCCCTTTACATCCGTGACCTTTGGGTAAGGTTTAAGTCCCATTATCTTTTCGGGCTTCGGATTGATAGCATAGATTTTGCCTTTATATCCATATCGAATTAAATTTACCAATACATCGTGGCCAACCTTACCCTTCTTGTGCGACGCCCCAATTACGGCCACAGAATCAGGATTAAATAATTTCTCCAAATTGACTACGCTCACATCCTAACCCTCAGTTGGAAATTTTTAAGTGCCTCAACTTTAACAAATCCTTGGGAGTTGTTCCCCGGCCAACATCTCTATTAATCTTCTACCACCTACTTTGGTATTTAAAATTACTTTCCCTCTCGGAACCCTCACGACTTCACCGACGATCTTTGCATTTTTACCTAACGGATGCCTTCGCATAATATTCAAAACTCTTTTGGCATCATCGTCACCAACTATTACTACAACCTTGCCTTCATTCGCTAAATATATCGGCTCAAATCCCAATAACTCGCACGCCGCTTGCACCCCTTCGGAGATGGGCAAGTCCTTTTCGTTTAACTCAATTCCAAAATTGCTTCCTTCGACAATCTCGTTTAAAACGGTCGCAAGCCCCCCTCTTGTCGGGTCGCGCATAAATTTTATGTCAGCGCTCGACTTTAAGATATTTGATATCAAGCCATTTAAGGGTGCACAATCAGATTTTATATCTGTCTTAAAATCAAAACCGCCTCGTCTTGAAAGAACCGCTATCTCGTGTTCGCCTATAAAGCCATTGATGATTACCACATCACCAAACTTAATTCTATTAATGCCCAATTTTACATTGCCTTCGATGATTCCTATGCCTGAGGTATTTATAAATATCGAATCTACCTTTCCTTTTTCGACGACCTTCGTATCGCCGGTTACAACTCTAACCCCTGCTACTTTGGCTGCACCTTTCATCGATTGAACGATCGCCTTTAAAGTAGATAGTTCCAATCCTTCCTCGATAATAAATCCGCAAGAGATATAAAGCGGCCTTGCACCGACGACTGAAAGGTCATTTATGGTTCCACAAATCGCTAATTTTCCTATGTCTCCACCAGAAAAAAATATCGGATTTACCACATATGAATCCGTCGTAAACGCAAGCGCCTTAACCTTTCCATTTAAAATTGCAGCGTCGGTAAGTTGCGCTAAAATCGGATTATCGAAACTGTCAACGAAAAATTCTTTGATTAATTTGTGCATTGTCCTGCCGCCGGCGCCATGGGCGAGCAATACTTTATCGCTTACGACCAATCCTTGCCTCCATATTTATAATATGCGCTACAGGCCCCTTCAGAGGAGACCATACAAGGCCCATATGGCGATTCAGGGTTACAGGACTTGCCGAAGAGCGCGCAATCTGTAGGCGTTCTCTTTCCTTTTATCACTTCTCCACAAATACAACCTTTTTGTTCAATAGGCCTTGCTGTTTCCACGCTTATATTTGCCTCAGCATCAAAAGCTTTATATTCATCCCGGATCCTAAGGCCACTTCCTTCAATCAAGCCTAAGCCCCGCCATTCACAATCGCAAGGTTCAAAAACCTCATACATTACCTCTTGTGCTTTTGGATTGCCATCAGGCTTTACAACCCACCTATATTGAATCTGCACTTTTTGTATGTTCTCTTTAATTTGTAGCGCAAGCATATAAATTCCATCTAATATGCTGAGCGGCTCAAAACCAGCGATTACGCAGGCTATCTTGTATCTTTTTGGTATAAATTCATATGTTCTTGAGCCTATAATCGCACTAACATGTCCGGGAAGAATAAACCCATTAATTTTTATCTCTGTGTCCTCTGCTAATGCTTTAAGCGCTAACGGCATGGTTTTAGCGGTGGATAATACGAAATAATTCTTAATATTTCTCTTCTTCGCTTCCAATATAGATGCCGCTATAGTGGGAGCTGTTGTCTCAAAACCTATCCCTAAGAATATTACCTTTCTATTTGGATTACCTTGAGCAAGTTCAACTGCATCGATGGCAGAATATACTACTTCAACATGCGCTCCATCTGCTTTCACGAATTGAAGGTTCGAATTAGAGCCGGGCACTTTTAGCATATCGCCAAACGTAACAACTATACAATCGTCCAACTTCGAATATGCGATTGCCCTGTCGATGTAATCGTTCGTCGTCACACATACGGGACAGCCAGGACCAGAAATTAATTTTATGTACTTGGGCAATAAAGCTGGCAAGCCATGGCGATGGATAGACATAGTATGAGTCCCGCAAACCTCCATTAGGCAAATACCTTTATCCAAGCTTAACTCGTTTATTTTGCTTAGTATCTTTTCGATTAAAACTCTATCTCTGAATTCGTCTATGTATCGCAATTGCTAAAATCTCCTCATGTTCTCTAATATCTCTTCAGCTAATTTCTCATCTAATTTTTGAATTGCAAATCCAGCGTGGACTATTACGTAATCTCCGATTCCAACATCGGACAGTAGATGTAGCCCTATCTGCCTCTTCATCTTGCCCAATTCGGCAATTCCTTTATCGCCAGTTCTTGATACCACCTTCATTGGAATCCCAAGGCACATCTTTTTAGTTAACTCCTCCTATCGGCAATCAGCGCTTGGCCAATCGAAATACCGGAATCGCCAACAGGGATTCTATCATCCTCTAGCAATTTAAATCCATTTGCAACTAATTGCGGCTTCACTTTGTTTACAAGATACCTATTTAAGAAAACACCGCCGCTTAATACAACTACCTCTATCGCGAGCGAATCCCTTAATTTCATACATACTTCGTTAATCAAGCGTGATATGGAATTATGGAACCTCGCCGATATCACAGAAGTGGCTATATTTTTTCTTAAATCTTCGACGATGGATATAAAAATCGGGGAGGGATCGATGACGTACAAACCACCTTCGGGTTCTATGTTAAATTCATAAAAATCACGAACGTCTTTCTCGGCAATCCCTTCCAACTCAATCGCCGCCTGTGCCTCATATTCGACTTTACCTCTTATCCCGATAAGTGAACTCACCGCATCGAATAATCTGCCGATGCTTGAGGTAAGCGGTGAATTTATCTTCCTGTCTATCATCTTCTTCAATATCGCCCACTTAGACCTATCTAACTCATCCACAAATTTTATTCTCAAGTTCAAAAAATCTTCACCGTAAATCTGATATAGCCAACTCGCCGCCATTCTCCACGGCTCTTTTATGGCTCGTTCTCCTCCCGGCATCGGGACATATTTAAGGTGCCCTTTACGTTCAAATCCGGTCAGGTCACCTATTAAGAATTCTCCGCCCCAGATATTACCGTCTAAACCAAAACCTGTCCCATCAAATGTCACTCCTATCACCTTGCCATTAGGTTTCCCTTGGGCGAGAAAACTTGCCATATGGGCGTAGTGATGTTGGACGCCAATTTCATTCGAAATATTCAAGGATTTAGCAAATTTTGTCGAAAGGTAGTCGGGATGTAAATCAAATGCCACTATCTCGGGTTTTATA
>JBDRDF010000023.1:0-8157 GCA_043821025.1 Candidatus Omnitrophota bacterium | reverse complement strand
TGGAGGTTGAGCAAGTTAGATAGATACGCGTTGATATCGAACTCCGATTCTCACTCGCCTCACAGGATTGGCAGGGAAGCAAATGCCTTCGATTGCGATTTAAATTATAGGGAAATAATAGATGCCATAAAATCCAAAGATAAAAGGCGATTCTTGTATACGATAGAGTTTTTCCCCGAAGAAGGAAAATATCATTACGATGGACATAGAAATTGCAAAGCGCGCGTCGCTCCTAAAGAAGCGCTAAAAAATAGAAATTTATGCCCCGTCTGCGGCAGGAAGCTAACCGTAGGCGTTATGCATCGAGTTGAGGATTTAGCCGACAGGCCCGAAGGTTTTATACCAGATGATGCGATACCCTTTAAACATATGATACCATTGGATCAGATAATCGCAGATGCGCGGGGAGTTAAGGAAATGACGCAAACAGTCGAACGGGAATATATGGAGTTGGTTAATAAATGCGGTAGCGAATTTAATATCTTGCTAAGGATGAGCGAGGATGAACTTAAAGGGAAACTTCCGCAACGAATTAGAGATGCGATAATTCGAGTAAGGGAGGGAAAGGTTAATATCTCACCCGGCTATGACGGCGAGTACGGCACGGTTAAAATTTTCAGCGCAGAGGAGACCGGAGAAAAACAGCTCACATTATTTTAAAGGAATATGAAAGCAATATTAGTATTAGAGAATGGCAGCTCTTTTGAAGGCATCTTAAACGGAGCGCCGAGCGAGAGAATAGGAGAGGTTGTATTAAATACCGCCGTAGTGGGATATCAGGAAATTATGACTGACGCTACAAATGCAGGTAAGATTTTAGTCCTGACATATCCTTTGATCGGCAATTACGGTGTGGCTAACAAATTCTTCGAATCTAAAAAGTGTTGGATAGCAGGGTTGGTCATAAAAGAGGAATCCAGAATATATTCAAATTGGCAAGCGCAGGGGGCATTTGGCAATTTCATCAAAGAGGAAGGTGTAATTACCATTAGTGATGTAGATACGAGGACGCTCGCCATAAACATAAGAGACAATGGCGAGATGCTCGGAATAATATCCACTAAAACTCAAAGGAAAGAAGATCTGTTAAAAAAGATAAGAGATTATAAAAAAGGCAAAAAGAGTGATTTTATAAAAGAGATCTCTGTAAATAAGATTAAGGAGATTAAAGGTAGTCGTTCCGGGCCAAAGATAGCCATCCTGGACTTAGGAATATCGAATAGTTTTATTACTCAACTTAAGAGGCTCGGCTGCAATATTGTGCTATTGCCGTACAATACAAGTGCAGAAAAGATCATCAGGATGAAGTACGATGGCTTAATAATCTCTAATGGTCCAGAAGAGGATACGGCAATAGCAGAAGTTGTTAAGATAGTTAAAATGCTCCTCGGCAAAATTCCCATTCTCGGGATATCGACGGGGCATGAGATAATCGGTATTGCCTTAGGAGGAAAACTTAAGAAGATGAAGGCAGGTCATCACGGTGTGAATTATCCCGTAAAAGCTCCCAACTCGTACAAGGGCGAAATCACAGTACAGAATCATTCCTTTATTATAGACGAGAACTCTATAAAAAACAGAAAAGATGTTAGCATCACTTTACGTAATATTAACGATGATTCCGTTGAGGAGATGGAGAGCAGGGCTTTAAAGTTTATTTCTACACAATACTACCCAGTAAGCCCTGGTTTTGACGAGGTCAATGGAGCATTCAGGAGATTTTTGAAATATGCCAAAGCGTAAAGACCTTCATAAAATACTCATGATAGGTTCCGGCCCTATAATAATAGGTCAGGCATGCGAATTTGACTATTCTGGTTCTCAGGCGTGTAAAGCGCTTAAGGAAGAGGGTTATTTTACGATTCTGGTTAATTCAAATCCCGCTACCATTATGACCGACCCGAATATGGCAGATGTAACCTATATCGAACCGCTCACGGTGGAAGCCGTTACCGAGATAATAAAGAAGGAAAGGCCTGATGCCATTTTGCCGACGCTTGGTGGGCAGACAGGTTTAAATCTAGCTTTCTTTTTAATGAAGGAAGGCGTTCTTAGAAAATATGGCGTTGAGTCCATTGGAGCGAATGTTGATGCTATTTCGCGGGCAGAGGATAGGAACCTATTCAAAAAGGCAATGCAAGAAATAGGAATAGATGTCCCTAAAAGCGGAATCGCAACAAGCGTTGAAGGGGGTATGAAGATAGGGCTTAGCATAGGTTTTCCTCTTATTTTAAGGCCAGCATATTGTTTGGGTGGAGCAGGCGGTTCAATAGCGTATAATAAAGAGGAACTTGAAGTGCTTTTGGCAAAGGCGCTTGAGATAAGTCCAGTTAGACAGGTCTTGGTAGAACAATCGGTATTGGGGTGGAAAGAGATAGAGTTTGAGGTGATGAGGGATAGAGTTGATAATGTAATAATAATTACTTCTATGGAGAACGTCGACCCGATGGGCGTTCACACTGGCGATAGCATAGTTGTTGCGCCATCGCAGACCCTGACCGCTGAAGAATACGCGCAGTTCGTCAATTTGTCAAAGAAGATCATAAGGAAGATCGGAATAACCGGTGGCGGCGCTAACATTCAATTTGCTCAGAATCCTGATAATGGAAAGATCGTTATAATAGAGGTGAATCCCCGGCTATCGAGGAGTTCGGCCCTGGCCTCAAAGGCCACTGGTTTTCCGATTGCAAGAGTTGCGACAAAATTAGCCGTTGGTCTGACGCTTCCAGAGGTCTTAAACGAGGTTACGGGAAGGACGACGTCGTTCTTTGAGCCAACAGTTGACTACTGCGTATTTAAAATATGTAGATTCACGTTTGAAAAATTTCCAGGGACGCAAAGGATTTTAAATACGTCCATGAAAGCAGTCGGTGAAGCGATGTCCATAGGGAGAAATTTTAAGGAGGCATTGCAAAAGGGAATAAGGTCGACCGAGACAAACAGGTTTGGATTGGGTTCAGACGGCAGGGACAAAATATCAGACAATGAACTAAGGTCAGCCCTGCAAGATTTGATCGAAGAGATAAAAAAGAAGATAAGGGTGCCTAACGACGATAGGCTATTTTACATTAGATACGGCATAAAGATAGGATTAAACACCGATGAGATATATGAATTGTCTAAGATAGATAGGTGGTTCATCGATAATATAGGGCAGATCGTGGAACTCGAAGAAGAGGTAAGAAGATACAGAAATAGAGACACAAGAGATGATATTAGAATCCCACCCAACTTGCTTCTGAAGGCAAAGAAATATGGCTTTTCAGATGTGCAGGTCGCATTTCTTTTAAATTCGACTGAGAAAAATATAAGGGACAATAGAAAAAAATATAACATAAAACCAGTATATAAATCAGTTGACACATGCGCGGGTGAATTCAAACCTATGCGGCCATATTATTATTCCACCTACGAGACAAAGGATGAAAGCGAACCATCTAATAAGAAGAAAGTTCTCATCTTAGGGGGTGGTCCCAATAGGATTGGGCAGGGTATAGAGTTCGACTACTGCTGCTGCCATGCATCTTATGCATTAAGGGAAGAAGGCGTTGAGAGCATAATGATAAATTGTAACCCAGAGACGGTTTCTACGGATTATGATACTTCAGACAAACTCTATTTTGAACCTTTGACAGTGGAGGATGTGTTGAATATTGTGGATGTTGAAAAACCGATAGGCGCGATAGTGCAGTTTGGAGGCCAGACGCCTCTTAATATAGCAGGCCCATTGGAAAAAGCGGGCTTAAAAATTTTAGGAACGAGTTCTGATTCAATTGATATTGCGGAAGATAGGAAGAGGTTTCAGCAGATGTTGAAGAAACTTAAACTGACTCAACCCGATAATGGAACCGCTACCTCAATTGAAAAAGCAAGAGAGGTTGCAAATAGGATTGGCTATCCCGTAGTTGTAAGGCCCTCCTACGTTCTTGGAGGAAGGGCAATGGAAATAGTCTACGATGAAAAGGATTTGGACAATTACATGGAAAAGGCGGTTGAGGCATCTCCCGAGAGACCTGTTTTAATAGATAAATTCTTAGAGGATGCAATAGAGGTTGATGTGGATGCTATTGCGGACGGCAAGCTCTGCGTGATAGGCGGGATATTGGAGCATATCGAGGAGGCGGGCATACATTCGGGGGATAGCGCAATGGTTTTACCGCCCCATACCCTTGGAAAGGATATAATCGACGTTATAAAAAAGAACACTTATGCGATGGCAAAAGAATTAAACGTAAAAGGTCTTATGAACGTCCAGTACGCCGTTAAGAATAATGTAGTTTATGTCCTTGAGGTAAACCCAAGAGCGAGCAGGACAATTCCTTTTGTAAGTAAAGCGATAGGCGTGCCTCTTGCGAAACTTGCGACGAAGGTTATGCTTGGTAAGACGTTGGAAGAGCTTGGCTTCACAAAGGAGAAGGAGATAAAACACATTTCCGTTAAGGAATCTGTATTTCCTTTTATAAGATTTCCAGGCGTGGACGCAATTTTAGGACCGGAGATGAGGTCAACCGGCGAGGTTATGGGAATAGATACAACGTTTGGTGCGGCTTACACTAAGAGTCAGATTGCCGCGGGTCAAAAATTGCCGACAAAAGGCAATGTGTTTATAAGTGTTAAGAATCAGGATAAGAGGAACATAATCTTCGTTGCCAAAAAACTTGCAGATCTCGGCTTTAAGATTATGGCTACATCCGGAACGGCGGATGCATTGAGGAGTAGCGATATAGAAGTTAAGGCATTGCCTAAATTACACGAAGGACAAAGGCCCAATATAATAGATTTGATAAAAGACGGTAAAATCGATCTTATAATAAATACCCCTGCTGGCAAAGCTACGAAGGAGGACGAGACGAAGATAAGATCTCAAGCGATTCTTTACGGCGTCCCTTTGATAACTACTGTAGCAGGTGCGCAGGCATCTGTTAACGGCATCGAGAATTTGATCAAACGGCCAAAGATGCATGTGAAATCGATACAGGAATATCTTAAAGAGGTAAAGTAGTAAGGCGCATGTCAAAAATGATCCAGGGATATGGTAAGATAATTTCAAACGATGAAATTAAGCCGAGATATTTTTTGATGGAGATAACTTCTCCTTCGATTGCAAAGGAGGCTAAGCCGGGCCAGTTTGTAACCATAAGGTGTTGTAAAACAGCAGTTCCTTTATTGAGAAGGCCCTTTAGCTTTTTTAAGATAAACGGTTCAAGATTTCAGATTTTATATGAGGTCATTGGAGATGGCACGCGTATTCTATCGAATCTTAAGTCAGGCGATGAAATAGATATATTAGGTCCCTTAGGAAATGGCTTTATGATTCCGGATAAGCGCAGAGATTTTGTTTTGATTGGTGGAGGAATTGGCATTGTTCCACTGACTGCTCTGGCACAGAAGTTGGTCACGCTTAGACATAAGCGAATTTATGCAATAATCGGCGCAAGGAATAAGAAGAAGTTGCTTTGCGATGGCGACTTTAAAGGATTAGGGATAGAGCCGATCATTGCGACAGATGATGGCAGCTATGGCAAGAAAGCTCTGGCAACAGATTTGCTTGATGAATTGTTTTCAAAAGTGGGGGCTGTTTTTCCGACGATATTCGCTTGTGGACCCGAACCTATGCTTAAAAGAATTACGCATATCGCAAGGAAGCGGGGATTGGATTGCCACGCGTCGCTTGAGACGAACATCGCCTGCGGCGTGGGGGCTTGCTTAGGTTGCGCAGTAAGGACGAAATTCGGTTATAAATTGGTTTGTAAGGATGGACCGGTCTTTAATCTAAATGAAATAATATGGTAAAGGCAGATTTAAAAGTAAGAATAGGAAAGCTCGAATTAAAAAATCCGGTCATGGCAGCTTCTGGTACTTTTGGTTCCGGAGAAGAGTTTAAAGATTTCGTAAATATAAATAAACTCGGCGCAATTATAACGAAATCGATTACGTTAAACCAACGAGAAGGAAATCCACCGCCTAGAATCGTTGAGACGTCGTCAGGCATTTTAAACTCGATCGGCCTTCAAAATGATGGAATAGAAGGTTTCATTAAGAATAACTTACCATTTTTAAGGAGGGTTAAAACCGTTGTCATCGTTTCAATTGCAGGGCAAAGTTTTAATGAGTATAAAGAACTTGCAAGGCGGTTAGATAAAATAGAAAGAATAGATGGGGTCGAGATAAATATTTCCTGCCCGAATGTAAGGGGTGGTTTAGAGTTTGCGGTGGAGCCAAGTTCAACCTTCGAAGTCGTGAGTTTAACGAGAAAGAATACGCGAAAGACGCTGATTGCAAAACTTTCGCCTAATGTTAAAGATATTGGTGAGATCGCTAAAGCGGCAGAGGAAGCGGGGGCTGACTCGGTCTCACTTATAAATACGTTTACAGGAATGGCGGTAGATATCGAGACCAAGGCGCCCAAATTAGGGAACCTCGTTGGAGGTTTAAGCGGTCCCGCGATAAAACCCATAGCGCTTCATATGGTTTGGGAGGTTGCAAGGCAAGTTAAAATTCCTGTGATTGGGATAGGTGGTATTATGAATTATAAAGATGCGTTGGAATTTATAATTGTGGGTGCAAGCGCGATTCAAGTCGGAACAGCCAATTTTGTAAATCCGAAGGCGACGATTGAAATAATCGATGGTATTGAAAACTATATGGGTAAGAATAGGATAAAGAATATAAAGGAGTTAGTTGGATGTCTGAAGATTTAATGGAGAAGGAGAGATTAATAGTTGCGTTAGATGTCCAATCGCTTAGGCAAGCAGAGGGGTTAATAAATAGACTGATTCCAGCAGTTAAGATCTTTAAAGTTGGCTTAGGGCTTTTTACGTTATATGGTCCCGAAGCGGTTAAGTTGGTTCAAAGAAAAGGTGGAAAAGTATTTTTGGATTTAAAATTTCACGATATTCCAAATACGGTAGCTCATTCAGTAAGGTCGGCGGCGAAATTAGGCGTATTTATGATAAATTTACATGTCTTAGGTGGTTTGGAGATGATGACGCAGGCCCTTAAGGCGGCTCGAGATGAGGCCAAGAGATTAAAATTGGATTGCCCTAAAATTTTAGGCGTCACAATTCTGACGAACTTAAGCGAAAGCGATGTAAAAGATATCGGCATCGGTAGAAAGTTGGATGAAGAGGTGTTACATCTTGCAAGAATGGCAAAGCAGGCGAAGTTAGATGGGGTTGTCGCTTCGCCTAAAGAGGCAAGTTTAATTCGTAAGAGATTAGGCAAAGATTTTATTATTGTAACACCGGGGATTCGTCCAGTTTGGGCTAAGAGGAAGAGCGACCAAAAGAGGATTATGACACCAAAGGAGGCAATCAAAGCAGGTGCGGATTATATAGTTGTTGGTCGCCCGATAATTGAAGCAAAAGACCCCTTAAAGGCAGCAAAGAGGATAATCAAGGAGATGGCTTTTGAATAAAAGCAAATTAATCGAGATATTTGAAAGATACGGAGCGTACCAAAAGGACCATTTTTTACTTTCGAGTGGGCTTCACAGCGAGTGGTATCTGCAGTGCGCGCTTGTATTGGCGCATCCTAAAATAGCAGCGAAATTATGTAACGAGTTGGCGAAGAAATTTTCCGCCAAAGGCGGATCCGCCTCGGGCGGAAGCGGTAAAAAAATCGATGTCGTTATTGGGCCTGCTTTAGGAGGAATAGTGGTAGCGTATGAAGTCGCTCGCGCTGTGGGGGTAAAAGGGATATTTGCCGAGCGAGAAGAAGGAAAGATGGTCTTAAGGCGCGGCTTTAAGATAAATCCCGATGATAGAGTTTTAGTTGTAGAGGATGTAACCACAACAGGCGGTTCGGTAAAAGAAGTTATTGACCTCATGAGAAGTTATGGCGCAAAAATTGTTGGTGTCGGCGCCATTATAGATAGGTCAAGTGGAAAAGTAGAATTTGGCATACCTTTTAAGACGCTCGTGAAGTTAAATATCAAGACATACCAGCCAGAAAATTGCCCTCTCTGCAAAAAGGGCATACCAGCAATAAGGCCAGGAAGTAGAAAATAGCTTGTAATTTTTAAATTTAAAAATAACCGATGTAAATCAACTTTACCATCGCTTTATTTTCGGGTATAATAAAACTACTTTAGCCATAGATATCTTTTAAAAATATATCAGGAGGAAATAAAATGAAAGTAAAAGAGATTATGACAAA
>JBDRDF010000022.1:0-55251 GCA_043821025.1 Candidatus Omnitrophota bacterium | reverse complement strand
TGACACAGGAGACGGTGATTACACCTATCCTACAAACAAGGCGTTAAAGAAAGGCGCAGACCTAAGGGAATTCAGGGTCACTTACGATAAAGATAACCTATATCTTCTGATAAAAACTGACCGCCCGGGCGACTGGTGGGTACCCTATAGGTTAATAGGCATAGACCAGGATGGCGCAAAAGGTGGCAAAGGCGGAACCCAAGTATTAGCACAGGGAGATATAGATGAACTATCCTCCGACTCAGGTTCGTTTGGGGAATTAAAGGTATCACCTGAACTTGCGTGTGAATATGTGATTGCAATTTCCCAGACTTATAAAGGAAGAATTTGGGACGCCAATGGGAAATTAGTTGCGTTTAGAAATAGTGAGGCAGATGATACTCCGGGATTTAAGGTAGACGATGCTAACTGGAATGCTGTTGAGGTCGCCATCCCTTTAAGCTTAATCGGCGGTAGTCCCCAAGGCCAGACCTGGAGGTTTATTGTGGCGACAGGACAACAGGACTACGATGTTGCACGTGAAATGGAAGTTGAAAGTTCCGAATGGCATGGTGGGGGCGGTGAGGAATCTGGAGATGATGGAGTCGACCCCGACTATTACGATTTAGCAAGTCCAGATAAGGAAACGCAAGAGAAAGAGTTGGGAAGCTATAAAGAAGGCGCGGATCCAGGTAATACTGACGCATTCGCGACTATTGAGAAATCATATTTGATTGTAAATTTTGGTGGCAAAAAACCGATGTAAGTTATTCTAAAAAAAGTTTCTTCGAGGGTTAAACAAATGAAAAGGAGAATTTATATTTTCCTCTTGATGTGCTCCGTATGCTTTTCAAATTACGCTTTGGCTGAGGTAGGCGGCGCTTTCTCCGGCCATATGATTTCCGTCGATGGTTCAATAAGCGACTGGATTGGCGTCGCACCAAGTAAGCCAAATACCTCTACAATAAGCAAAGGCGAGTATATTTGGAAGGATGCCGAAGGCGATGACACAGGCAATGGCCGTTACACCTACCCTACAAATATCGCTTTTAAAAGGGCTGCCGATTTGCAGGAATTTCGCATAACCTGGGATAGCCAAAACGTATATTTTTTAATCAAGATCTCTCGCCCAGGCGATTGGTGGGTTCCGCATCGTTTAATCGCAATCGACCAAGATGGCGCAAAGGGGGGCAAAAGAGGTGCACAAGTTTTAGCCCAGGGCGACATAAATTTACTAGGGGCCGATAGTGGTACCTTCGGAGAATTAAAAGTTTCACCTGAGTTAGCAGCCGAGTATGTAATTGGTATATCAAGCACTTTTAGAGGAAGGATTTGGGATGCGAATGGGAGATTGGTTGCTAGAGCCGACGGCAAAAGAACCGACACAGAAGGTTTTTTAATTAAGGACTCGAATTGGTCTGCTGTTGAGGTTGCGGTACCCCAAAGGATAATCGGAAATCCCTCAGGCAAGACCTGGAGATTTATCGTCGCAACAGGATTGGAGGAGGACGGATATTTAAGGGAAGTATGGAGAGAATCGAACGAATGGCATGGAGGAGGCGGAGAAGATAGAGGCGCGGAAGATGATATTGATCCGGACTTTTATGACTTAGCAAGTCCCGATCGAGAGACACAGGAGGCGGAATTATCAAGTTATAAGTCGCTTGCGCCGGCGGGAGATAAAGATGCATTTGCTACAATAAAGAGGTCTTATTTGACTGTAACTTTTTCGTCGATACGCCTCGCAGAGCGCTAAAATAATTTTTCCAGAAAAGAAAGGGGGATAAAAGATGAGGGCAAATTTAGTAAAACACTTTGTTGTTGGTTTGATATTTTTGTCTTTAATCGTTTTAAATTCCATAGCAGAGCAATCCGAAGAAATTCCATCGCCTACAGCAGTACCTTTACAAAATTTTGAACCTGAAAACGACACGGAAGATGAGTATTTTTTAAATATATGGGAAACCGAACCAGATTTTGCCACCGATATCGTGCATTCTGGCAGCAGGTCATTAGAAATAGAAGCAAATAACGAAGCGGGTGGAACAGTCGGAATAAATATTGCTTCAAAAGATGGATATGTTGATCTGTCAAAAGCGGAGAAAATTTCGATTTGGGTTTACGATACTACTGAAGGCAACAACACTATTCAAATACGCTTGAAAGACATCGAAGGCAACGGCGGCAGCGGAAACGATGAAAATAATCTTTGGTCTACAAAGAAAACCAAAAAGGACACCTGGACGGAAATCAAGTGGAAGCTAAAGAGCTATCCCAAAGTCGAAGATTTAGATTTGACTCGTATTAGCGCCATAGAGATATATGTACCTAAGGAAGGAACTTATTACTTCGATGATTTAGAGTTATTAGAATAAGTTAAAAACCATCCTGACATTTCGAAATTTTTTATTTTATGTGTACAAAACGTAGATTAAAATTCATTGCCTTTGTTTTTTTAATAGGCGCATTAACAGTTTCCTATGCGCGAGACATCAAAAAAGAAACTACGTCAGAACCTCCTTCCCAAGGTTTTTTAAAAACGTCAGGGGAAAATATCGTTGACGAAAAAGGGAACGTTGTAATTTTAAGAGGCGTGAACTTAGGGGGTTGGTTGGTTCCGGAAGGATATATACTGAAATTTGAAGGCAAATACGACCGCCCAAGGACTATTAATGAATTGATAGTTGATTTAATCGGAGAGGAAAAGGCCAAAGAATTTTGGTTTGCCTATAGAAAAAACTACATAACAGAAAAAGATATCGAAGAGATTGTTGACCTTGGATTTAACCACGTTAGAGTGCCTTTTCATTATAATTTGTTTATATCCGAGGATAATCCAGGTGTATGGAAGGAAGGCGGTTTTAAAATACTCGACGATTTAATCGATTGGTGCGGGAAATATGGGCTCTACGTTATCTTGGATATGCATTGCGCGCCCGGTGGTCAAACAGGCGCTAACATCGATGACAGCATAGATGATCATCCAAAACTTTGGTCAGACGTTTTAAACCAGCAGAAAACCATCGAAGTTTGGAGAGAGGTCGCTAAACGCTATAAAGATAACACTACCTTAATCGGTTATGATTTGCTTAACGAGCCAATAGCAACTAAGTTCTCAGAATACAACAATGAAAAGGACCTCGTGCCTTTGTATAAAGCGATAGTTTCTGCCATTCGCGAGGTAGATAATAACCATATTATATTTTTGGAAGGGTCTAATTGGGCAACTAATTTTAAGAAATTTCCAGAGCCGTTTGATTCTAATATTGTCTACAGTTTTCATAGATATGGGGGTAAGGTGGATAAACACGGCGTCCAGCCCTATCTATCTTTAGCGAAAAAGCATAACGTACCTCTGTGGTGTGGAGAAACAGGCGAAAATAATAATCAATGGCATTTCGCCATTACGCAACTATTAGAAGATTATAATATCGGTTGGTGTTTTTGGCCCTGGAAAAAAGTTGAATCTGATAGTGGGGTCTACTCCATTAAAAAACCAGCTGGTTACGATACTATCATCCGGTATACCAAAGGTGGACCAAAACCCTCCCCCAAGCAAGCCCAGGGAACTTTAGATAAGTTTATAAGTAATCTCAAGCTTGAGAATAACCTCTATAATTACAAAGTCGTACGAAGTTTGTTAAAGACGATACCCAATACGATTGAAGCAGAAGATTTTGGGTTTTTAGGAGAAGGAGTTTCTTACCATGATTCTAGCAAAACGAATGAGGGCAAAAGTTATAGACGCTCAGAAGGAGTAGATATTGAAATCAGTGCTTATAACGTGGGTTGGACAGAAGCAGGTGAATGGATGGAGTATGACATATATAATCCCAGCGACAAAAAATTTAATATAGAATTTAAGGTTGCCAGTGCTGTTGATGGTGGCCAATTTAGATTAGAAATTGACAATAAAGATGTAACGGGTCCCATTTCAGTTGAAAATACGGGAGGCTGGCAGGAGTGGAAGATTATTTCCAAAAAAGGAATTAAAATTTTAAAAGGCCGTCATGAGGTTAGATTGTATGTGATAAAAGGTGAATTTAATATAGATTGCTTTACATTTAAATAATTTCCCCTTCGAAGTGCTAACTAATTTTTCCAGAAAAAAGCCAATTTTTTACCATTGACAAACTACTCTTTAGATGGTATATTTATAGTAATTTAAACACGTTTCGAATTTTAAGGGGGATTTAACAATGCTAAAGAAATTTATTTTTCTAATTTTTGTAGCTACTTTGTTATTTAATTTTTACCAACCAGCCGAAGCTGCAGGAAAATCTATAAGTGGTTGGCCATGGGGTGTATATGGAGACCGTATAAACGACCCCAATGGATATGTTCCCAAGGGGCAGCACTTCTGGCCGGGCGGCTGGATGGGCGATACAGGAGCGCTTACCATTGATGAAGGATCTCCTGATCCTTGTCCTGCCGATGGCGCAGATCCATGGGTATGCACAAAGGTTACGTATTCAGGCGTTGCAACCAATGGGCAAAACTGGGCAGGAATTTATTGGCTCTATCCAGATAAAAACTGGGGCACAGATCCTGACGGTGGTTGGAATTTATCTGGCGTTACATACTTAAGTTTTTGGGCGAAGGGACAAAATGGTGGCGAGAAGATAAACTTTGGCGTTGGCGGGGTAACTGGGACTTGTGGCGATACGATTCAGCCAACGGTAAAAATACCAGTTACTTTAACAAATACTTGGACTCAATATTTCATAAATTTAAGCGGAAAAGATGGAAGCAGAGTTGTCGGCGGTTTTGAATTCGATACAAGTAATACCTTAAATCCGAATGGGGCGACATTCTATGTTGACGAGATATATTTCTATAATACGCCGATGCCTCAACCAAATCAGCCGCCGACGGCAACGATAGATTCAATCACTCCAAATCCTGCCAACCAGGGGCAGGCCATTTCATTTACTGGACACGGCACAGATACTGACGGGTCAATCGTCGCCTACAACTGGCGCTCTTCGATAGACAGTCAATTATCTACGCAAGCGAGTTTTACAAGTTCATCTCTGTCGCTTGGCACGCATACGATATACTTTAAAGTCCAGGATGACGATGGTGTTTGGTCAACAGAAGTTACAGGCAATTTAACTATAACGTCTCCGCCTCCCGCTGGACCCTATATTTCACTTAAGGATGGTTACTTTTGGGATCCTACAAAGAGCGATTATTGGCTTCCCCACGGCATAGCGTATCAAACGTGGAACAGGCCATTAGGGGTATGGCAGACCCCAGAGCAGATAGAATACGATTTAGCCGAGATGGAAAAGGCGCATGTAAATTCTATCCGCGTCGATTTCGTATGGAAGCATATCGAAGAGAAAGGCGACAATCAATTCGATTGGACGAATTATGATATGTTGCTCGAAAAGGCTAACGCCCACAACATCAAAGTGTTCGCTTTAATAGGGTATCAATGGCCGCCCGACTGGTTTCCGGGAAATCCTGGGCAAGAAGAGGCAGACCCTGGTTGGTACACGATGCATCCTCCTGGATGGGGGCCCGAGGGAGATAATACATTTCATTCGAGAAGGTATACATCAGACATAATCAGTTACGAAGACCCTCAAGCGCGAGCGCAATACACCGAATTTTTATCGGCGGTTGTAAGTCGTTATAAGAACGACCCAACAATAGCTGGTTGGATCGTCGGAAATGAATACGGTTATCTCGGGTTATGGAGCAACAGGCAAGACGGATATGACCCGGATTGCGAAAACGCATTTAGAAATTGGCTATCAAATTATTATGGCGGTGATATAAGTAAATTAAATTCTGTCTGGGGGACTAGTTACACGTCCTTTAGTCAGGTCGGTATGCCTGAAACTTATCACCGCGACAATCCTGCCTGGTGGGATTTAGTCCAATGGCGAGAAGATAGTGTCGCCAATTTTATTGCGATTGGAGCAAAAGCAGTTAAGACCGCTAACCCCAATCACTTAATCTCTTACGCTACCGTTGGCATGCAGTGGGGTGAAGAGGACTGGCGCTATCACGCAGAAGATTCAGCCAAAATCGCAAAGGCCTGCCGCGATATCGGTACGCCTTTAGATTTCTGGTCAATAAATAATTATCCTTGGGACTTATTAGGCCATGAATCTCAGACGGGACAATGGGGTGTTCTCTATGCAAAATGGAAGACAGGCCTCCCGGTTTTATGTACCGAGACCGGCTTTACAAGTTCCGAGACGATGTATCCCGGATTAAACGAAAATAATCAAGGTATTTTAATCCGCAACTCCTTATGGGAAGAATTGGAGACGGGCGCAATCGGTGTGCACGTCTTTCATTGGAACGACAGAAAATATATCTCTGATAGAGAAAAAGGTTTTGGAATCGTATATCCCGACAGAAGAGTAAAACCTGCTTTTTGGGTTGTGAGAGATACCTATAACTTAATGGACCAACTCGATGCAACCCACCTTTTCGCTGGCTCAAAAGACCCAACTGCTGATGTCGCTTTCTATTGGACGGAAGCCGTTGACCAGATGTATAACCGCTACGAATGCAATATGCAGCAGATTTATGGGCCGTTAGAAAGGTTAGGGTTAGAGCCAACATTTATGAATCGCGAACAGCTGTTAGCTGGCGAATACACAAAATATAAAGCGATAATCCTTCCGCGCAATATGCGGATGCATCCAGGAGATTTAAATTTTATTCGCACCAACGTTATTCCTGCCGGAGTTCACGTTTATGCCGACGCGGATTTACCTGGAATGCAGGACTATCACGTAAAACCGTTAAACGATTTTGTAAGTGAAGTAAAAGAAATCTTTGGCATAGATGCCACCAATGCCTCTGGTTACGACGACCCAGTTAGGAACGAACAATACGGAATTAATTTTGTTCCAATCAATGTAAATGTAACACAAAATCTTTCTCCGCTGACGAGCGGCAGAGTAGATACTTTCCGTGTTTGGAAATACAGCAACCAAACCGTTCCTACTACAGGCACGGTTTATGCCACGCACTCTAACGGGAAACCGGCGTTAGTGATAAAAAATAATGGCACATCGAAAGCCGCGATAACAACATTTAGCTTAGGAGATATAAGTCCGGATGGAGATGGAAATGGAAGTCCGGATATAATCCCCTGGGCGAAACATTACGATTGGTTAAAAGCCATATTCTTGACCGGGTTCGGAATACAACCGACTCTAAATCTTACAGGTTCACAATACGTTTTGGCAGATTATCGTACAACTAAAGATGGTTCGATATTAATTTCATTTAAAAATTACAGAAACGATGCAAGCCAGACGGTAACGTTGACAACCAGCTTGATAAACGGAAAGACCGTCGAGAATTTGACTAAAGGCGGCATAATTGAAACAAATAGCGACGGAATTATTTCAATCACTTTGGCAGCCGACGACCATCAACTACTTTATGCTTACGCTGGAGCGCCTGTAAAGAGAGTTAGGATTTTGGATATTCGCTCAACAATTCATCCTTTAGGGAATAATAGTTATCCTGTCAAGGTTTGGTATGATACACAAGGCGCAACTTATAATTTGGATGTGGATTTCAGAGATTCAACTAAAGTTTACGCTTCTGCTGACGCTATTTCCGTTACAGGCGCTGGCGAACGAGAACTTTGGGTCTTTATCCCAGATGCAAATTTCGCCGATTCAGGATATAAATCGACTCCTGAGGGTGGCAAATATTATTTCGAGGCATACCTCGATTCCTCGGGCACAAAGGTTGTGCAAAATACGCATGAGACGCAACTTTTGTGGGGCATAAAGCCGACTACGCTTCCAACTTCTTTAGCCCAAGGTTCAACTTCCGATATCAATATTAATTGGGAGAACTTACCCGAGTATCTCTCTTGGGAGGTAACGCCTCTATTTAGAGAAGAGGCATTTCCGGGTAGGGTTTTGGTATATAAATCAAGCAAGACACAGGCTTACGATTCGACTCATTATACAAGGTTTAATGAAGTATGCGCGTGGCTTGAAAACCTTGGTTATCAGAAAGCAGAGCTTGGGATTTGGGAGCCTGCAAAAGGTTATTACATTTTGACCGACACTGATAAGGGCACTGACGGAAGGCCGTTGGATTTGAACTGGGGTTATTTGAAGGAATTCTATTCGACGGTTATCTTGCCATCCGTTTATGTTATGAATGACAACGAATGCACAAACTTAATTAAATATTTGGAGAGTGGCTTGTTTACGGTTATCTCTACTGATGGAAGCGTCGGCTTTAGAAAACCCGATGGCACAAACGGAAGAGGAAGGATCGAGAAGATATTTGGAGCGGGAACTGGCAATAGATATATCTCAGCCCTAAAATATCTTACTATAACCGACAACTCTCATTATATTACTAAGGACTATTCTAATGAGGAAACTATCTCAATTAATTCCTCAACTTATGCTCGAGCTTGGACTTCCTTAACCACTGGTAAGGCAATCGCGACTATTAAAAATGGCTCTCGCACTGCACCCGCTTTGATCAGCAACAAATATGGCCCAAACGGTAGCAAGGCATTTGTTTTCAATTTCGGAATTGATAGGTTTAATCAATTAACCGACAATTTCAAAGCTATCTCACAACACACGGATGAATGGTCTAACAGGGAAATTTATAAGATAAAGTGGCAACTTAAATATCCAACTACTGATCCCAACGACGGAGATTTAGTTGTCAACGAAACAGAACACTGGACGATAAAAGGAACTGATAGCGCAACCTTGACTGTGAATCTGCAGTCGCAGTGTCTCACCGCAGACAATCTTTACTGGTTAGGTTATGTCTATCCGTGGGAGGCGTTTGATCCGTGGACAAACCAGAAGGGGTTCTATACGAGCTTGAACGACCCCGGATATGACAATATAGCGGTCTCAGGACCGGGTGTCCAGATTATTGGAACATCAAGTTACGTCCACGCAGGAAGGAGTTGGGATGTTTGGGAAGCGTATAATACAAGTGGCGCAACTTACACGCTTAACCTCGTCTTTAAAGAAAAAGGCGACAACGGAGACGGCACATCTGAAGAGACTTATTGGTCGATGACACAGTCGGTAACCGGCTTAAAAGAGGCAATTCAATACTTTGGATGGGTGCCGGATTACAATCCTGCTTATAATGATTATAAGTCTTCAACCAAAGGCGGTAAATATCAGTGGAGCACGTGGTTTACGGGTGTAGCCGGTACAAACGACATTGAAGTAAAACTCTATTTTGCGCCGCGACTAAAGGTAGAATTATCGACATTCCCCAAGAACATAAAAAAGGGGAAAGTTGTCTCTGTTCCAATCGAGTGGGAGAATTTACCTCAGGTTCCAGCAAAGATGAAGCTTATTTTACAGAACGCTTATACAGGAGCCATATGTGCTCAAGCGACGTATAGATTAAGCAGGTCGACAGGCAGCGGAAGGTTTGGTATAACAGTACCTTCCACCACACCTTCGGGCTCGAATTATCTTTGGTCTGCGTACATTTATCCAAGCACCGCAACTAATCCATATAATGAGCGTTATGGATTGGACGATACGTTCAATTACAATACAAGCGGCTACCCTATCGGTCCTGAGACGACGATAACAGTCTATTAAATAGAAAAAAATAGGGACGGTTCTAATTTTAAGCGCAAATAATTAGAACCGTCCCTATTTTATAACTTTCAGTTTAGCGCGTTCTCTTAAGTCATAAAACCATGTTAGAAGGTTGAGATATCTTTTTTGCGTTAAAAGTTGTTCCTTGAATTTATCTTTTTCTTCTTTATATTTATTTTCATCTATAGGTATGAAGGCACTTAGTTTTAAGATGGCGCATCCATTGTGGACTTTGACGGGTTCGTTGTAAATCTCGCCCTCTTTCAGTAAAAAAGCCGCATCTGTAAATTCCTTCACTACACCTAATCCCTCAATGTAAGTATTACGCGTAAAGGCATCGGTTTCCTTAGCGGTCAGAGACAACTCCTTTATTATATCTTCGAATTTATCTTTCTTTTCGACCCTAGTTTTTATAATCGAAAGAACTTCTTTAGCTTTCAGCAATGCCTCATTTTCTGCTTTTTCAGTCCTCAAAGTTTTTTCCACTCTTTCTTTAACTTCTTCAAATTTGGCTGGTCGTGCTTGCTTTTTTGCTTTAACCTTTAATATGTATACTCCACCTTTCGTTACTATCGGATAGCTTATCTCTCCTGGCTTTAGAGAAAGCGCAACGTTTGCGAAGTTAAATGCCCATCCGATGCCAGGAATTTTATCTTCGCTACCAAAGAAGCCAGTTTCTTTAATCTGCATCGAATATTTTTTAGCGATCCCTTCGAAATCTTTTTTCTCTGAAACTTCGTCAGATATCCCTTGTATCTGGTTTTTGGTCTTTTCTTTTGTCTCTTCGGTTTCGTCCGTAAAATTCTTGCCGAAAAATTCGACGTTTACCTGTTCTAAGATAGTGAATTTTTGAGCGTTCTTTTCAAAATATCCTTTTAATTCATCTTCTGTGCAGCTCACTCGTGAATAATATTTCTCGGTTTCGAATAAGATGTAAGAGGCATTTGCCTTCTCATTCGCCAATTTATATTCCTTTAAGACTTCCTCATCGGTTAAGGAGGCCTTTTCGTTCTGTTTATTTATCATCTTTTTTATCGTAAGTTCGTCACGGCCTTGTTCCTCGAAATCTCGTGGAGTAAGCCCGAAGGAGTATTTTAAAATACGTTCGTATGTGCCTTGGTTGAACTCGCCATTTTTATCCTTAAATATGGCAATATCTTTTACAGAGCTTATTACTTCACTGTCGCTGGTTTGGATTTTTTGTCGTCTCGCCTCATATAATAGGATTAGTCTATCCCACGCTTCTTCATCTAAGTTTAAATTTTTTGCGACTTCTTGGACCTTGTCGCCGTAGGTGAAGATGGCTTTGGTTTTAACTGCCTCCCAAGCTTTTTTATATTCGCTTAAGGAAACTCTCTTCCCAAATATTATCCCTGCATATGTAGTTCCCTGTTTTGTGAGGATTACGTCGGCAGCGAGCCAAACGACAAAGGCGATTATCAAAAGCCACATAAATATCTTGGTATTTTTCCGCATTGCCTTAAGCATTTCCCACCTCTAAAAAGTTATCATATTATAACCGATGAAGTCGTTTTTTTCAAGGCCTTTCCTTTTGTTGCCGATATGGGGTATAATTATTTAAATATCGTGTAAACCTTTTTAAGTCCTGTTTCGTCTAATGTAGTGGAAGGAGGGAAAATAAAATGAAAGGATATAAGCAGTTGGTTGTGGTTGGGGTTTTGATTCTTGCGGTTGCGGTAATTTCCGGCTTTATCGGCTATGCGGTAGGCAAGGGAAGCTCAAAGACATGGGAACCAGGCAGAAGGCAAATAGCTGGAATGATGCGCGCCGATTTCCCGCCAGAACTTTCTAGGGCGGAGAAGATAGAGAGGTTTAAGAAATTATACCGCGAAAACCCCGAAGAGTTTAAGAGGGTACTTCAGCAGAGAGGAAAGATGATACGACAAAGGTTGGCACGACTTAAGGAAGAAGACCCAGAAAAATATAGAGAGATTATTCAGAAACAGATAAATAGATTAGGGGCCGGACTCGAGCGATTAAAACAGGAACTGCCGAAAACTACACAATAACAATGCAGGGTCATGAAGTAGAGTTAGAGCTTCAACTGATAGAGAAAGTAAAAAAGGGCGAGCGGTCTGCATTTGATTCTCTTGTTGATAAATATAAAGAGAAGGCGTTCGCCCTCGCGTTTAATATGGTAGGCAACTATGAGGATGCTAAGGATGTTTTACAGGATGCGTTTGTCAGGGCCTATGTAAATATCAAAGATTTTAGGGGTAGCTCAAATTTCTACACTTGGTTTTATAGGATATTGGTAAACCTGTGCAGAGATTTTTTAAGGAGGAGAACAACGGTAAAGCGAGTTTTTGTAAGCCCGCAAATGGCGGAGGGCGAAGGAGAGAGAAACATCGAGGTCGCCGATGAGAGGCCAAATCCCCTTGAAACTACTTTGAACGAAGAGGTAAAGCAAATGATCGACGAAGCCATGAATTTGTTGTCCGAAAAACAGAGGATGGCCTTTATCCTAAAACATATCCAAGGTCTGAAGTTAAGCGAAGTCGCTGCGATACTTAATTGCAGGGAGTCTACTGTAAAGGTACATCTTTTTCGTGCGATGCGAAATTTACAAAAGTCGTTATCACCCTATTTATTGACTGCGGGAGGGAATTAAAGATGTTAACTTATAAAAAAGTTATTGAGTTGGTTTTGAGGTATAGGATACCAAGGCCTTCAAGGGAATTTTGGCAGGAGTTCGATAAAGGATTAAGGTTAAGACTAGATGCTATCGATGTACGGAAATCCCAGAGGCGCTCTATTTTTGTCGAGAGGATAAAAGATATCTTTGGAGCACTTTTCCAGCCCACCCTTAGGCCTGCCGTGGTTTCGGTTTTTCTGATTGTCTTGATTATAGGTGTGACTCTATTTTTCACAAATTATCAGACCATTCAACAGCCCTCCATTGCCGGCTTATCCGATGAGGAGTTAGTCAATGAATTGGTGATAATTGAGGGGTTTTTTGCCGAAGGAAGCAGCGCTATCGAAAAAGTTGAAAACGGAAATGGCATCCTCAACGAATTAGAACTCCTCTATGAGTTAGATCCCTCCTTGTTTAGTGCCACAAAAGGCTAAGGGTTTGCCTTTTCCTCGATTGACAACCCTCCTTAAGTTATGGTAAATTTAAACTTGAAATTTAAGTCTTAGCTTGTGTCCTTCCTTTATTACTCGCTTAAGGTATAAATATATGGCTGCGTCATAAACCGGCTCTGCGCAAGACATTAAATTTCAGAGTAGATATATAATAGCGTAGGCTTGTGTTTTTTAGCGGGACGTACTTCATCCTAAGCGAGTACGGTGTCCCTACAAGATTTGACTTAAGGGACGAGCGAGGATGAAGCCGAGTGAGATTTTCTCGCTGGGGAAATCGAACGTTCCCGCGAAAACACAAGCCGAAGTGATTAAATATTTAATTTCAAAGCGGAAAATATAATTGACTGTTATTACTAAGTCAATATGTTAATTTTTTACTATTTTCAAATGTTAATCTTTTAAAGTACTTGGTGCCCTTTAATCTGAATGAATGCCAAGGATGATTCGCCGGCTGGGGTTTATAAGATCTTGGCTTGGTTACAACAAAGACATATTCACGGTTATTAAGCAATTTTTCTATTTTCTTTTCTTTCTGGATTACTTTATTATTCTTTGATAGCTTGGCTTCAGTGATAACCGAGCCTTTATACAGCACGAAGATACGCTTATCTTCTAGAAGGCATACATCAACCTTTGATTTCGCGAATGTCCTTTTTAGCTTTGAAGGCATTATTTGTATAATCTGCCCATAGATTTGGACAGTATTGTCGTTATTGACAATTCGCTCTTTCTTAATACAGAATATAAGATCCAGCTTCTTATCGCAAGGGACAGGCATATAGGCCGATTCAGCCTCGTGTATGAACCTTGAATTATACCAAGGCAGGAATTTATCTAAGAGGAATCTATTTGCCTCCTCATAGTTCTTGGTGCCAGCGAGTCTCATCTCCTTGATAAGGCGGTCCTGGAATAGCCTAAAGGTGACCTCGATCCTGCCTTTGGCCTGAGGGGAGTTGGCCGGTATGATGTTTATGCCCAATTCTTCTAAAGCGCGTTCTATCTGGGTCTCTTCTTGGTCTTGGGCGACATTATAATGAAGTCCACCATGACGAGTGGTCTTAAAATGGCTCGCCTTATCGACGTAGAGCGAATAGAATATGCCCTTTCTCTCAATAAGGCGCCTTAAGACATGCATATTGGCAAAGAGGGTGTCCTTAGGGAAGAACCTACCATACGCTACCTCATTTGTAGCATCATCGACTGTAGCTATTAGCCACCACGGCTCTTTGATATGTTCAAGCCACCTGTGTTGACTTGAATCCATCTGGACTAAAAACCCTGCTTTTGGCATCCTGCGGCGCATGCGATGAATAATTCTTCTTTTCTTAGGGATATGTAGGCCATGTTTAATCAAGATTTGTCTGAGAGTCTCATAAGATAGATGGAGTTTGTGAATTTCTTTTAGTTTGTCCTTAAAATGCATAATATTGAAGTCATGGTAATACCTTCTGCGTAAATCAACGACTTTGTTGGCTAATTTATCCGGTATCTTATTAGGTGCCTCTCGGCCCTTTCTTAGGATACCCTGAAAACCGTGTTCTTTGGTTTTTTTCTTTAACCTTAAAAGATGAATATAGCTTAAACCTAAGATTTGACTGGCAGAGGTAGCTTTAAGCTTTTTCTCTAGGACATCTTGGATAATTCTATATCTTTGAATATCTTTCATGGTTACTAAAACCTTTGGTTCTTTCATAGTAGTAGCCTCCTTCTAAAGCCTTTATTTTACCAGAGAGGCTACTACAAAAAACTAACATTTAAGCTTAGTAATAATTACTAACATTTAAGCATTGTAACATCAAAATCATACTTTTCCTTGACATTTTATTGCCGTTTTTGTATCATTAAGTTAAAATTTTACAGGGGGATACTTTCTTTATGGGTGAGTATATAGGCATTAACAGAAAGGCACGACGTTGTTACGGCTTTGATGAGATTGCCTTAGTGCCGGGTAAAGTCACGATTAATCCTGCTGAAGTTGATACGAGTTGGCAAATAGATAAGAAAAGATATAGGGTCCCGATTCTAGCGGCAGCAATGGATGGCGTAGTAGATGTTAAATTCACAATGGCAATGGGAAAGCTCGGTGGAATCGCTGTCTTAAATTTAGAGGGCGTTCAAACCAGATACGACAATCCCGGTGAAGTAATACAGAGGTTAATCAAAGCTGCACCTCAAAAAGCCACGGAAATTATACAATCCATTTATTTAAAGCCGATAAAAGAGAAGTTAATAGAAAAGAGGATTCGACAAATAAAAGAAGCTGGGGCGCCAGCTGTCGTAAGCGCAATTCCGCAGCACGCGGAGAGGTTTGGAAAAATCGGCCAAAGCGCAGGCGCTGATATCTTCGTCGTCCAATCGACTGTCAGCACCGTTAAACATATCTCGAAGGAATATAAAGCGCTCGACTTTTATAAATTTTGCAGGATGATGAAGATCCCTGTTATTATCGGTAATTGTGTGACATACGACGTTGCGTTAGAACTTATGGATACAGGACCTGCTGCGATTTTGGTTGGAATTGGGCCTGGTGCTGCATGTACGACAAGAGGGGTCTTGGGGATAGGCGTGCCCCAGGTCACGGCTACAATCGATTGTGCGGCTGCGCGAAATTTCTTTTATAAGAAGACTGGAAAATATGTGCCGATAATCACCGACGGCGGAATGCGAATTGGGGGAGAGATTTGCAAGGTTTTTGCTTGTGGTGCGGATGCTGTGATGGTTGGTTCTGCTTTCGCCCGTGCAAAAGAAGCACCGGGGAAAGGTTATCATTGGGGCATGGCTACCTCGCACGCTAATCTGCCAAGAGGCACACGCATTCATGTAGGAACGACTGGTACTTTGGAGGAGATTTTATTCGGGCCTGCGCGATTAGATGATGGTTCGCAAAATCTTATGGGCGCACTTCAGACCTCAATGGGTTCTGTTGGAGCGAAAAGCATAAAGGAATTTCAGAAGACAGAAATAATAATAGCCCCTTCCATTCAAACTGAGGGGAAAATATTCCAACGAGTTCAAAAAGTTGGAATGGGAAAATAAACGAATTTAAAATGCTTCATTCCGATTTTGTCCATCTTCATGTCCACTCTCAGTATAGCCTCTTAGACGGAGCTTGTTTAGTCTCCGACCTTATCAATTTATCTCTAGAGCATAAGATGCCCGCGCTTGCTTTGACCGATCACGGAAACATGTTCGGCGCGATTGAATTTTATACTAAAGCTATGGCTAAAGGAGTAAAACCGATAATAGGTTGTGAAGCATATGTTGCGCCCGGTTCCCGATTTGAAAAGTCATCGCGCGGCATTCAAGAAGCATCTTTTCATTTGATACTCCTGGCGAAGGATGAAATCGGATACAAGAATATTCTGAAATTGGTTTCATTAGGTTACCTCGAAGGGTTTTACTACAGGCCCCGCGTAGATAAAGAGCTGCTTTCGCAATATTCAAAGGGCCTCATCGCTTTGACAAGTTGCCTGCAAGGAGAAATCCCGCACCTCCTCGTTAGGGACAAATATGAGGAGGCGAAAGAAGTTGCTTTGAATTATAGAGATATATTCGGGGCGGGGAATTTTTATCTGGAATTGCAGGAGAACTTAATTCCGGAACAAGATAAAGCAAACGCAGGGGTATTAAGACTTGCTAAGGAACTTGATATTCCGATCGTCGCGACAGCCGACATCCATTATATTTCAAAACGCCATGCACGAGCGCATGAGGCCTTGCTTTGCATACAAACGCAGACGACGTTAGACGATCCTAACCATATGAGATTTCAGACAGATGAATTTTACTTTAAATCTCCCGACGAGATGAAACAACTTTTCGCCGAATTACCTCAGGCGATAAGTTCAACTTTAGAGATCGCCGAGAAATGTAATCTTGAATTAGAGTTCGACAAGACTCACTTGCCGCGTTTTAATCCCCCCGAAGGAAAGACTCGCGACGAATACCTAAGGGAATTGGTGGAGACGGGGGTAAAGAAACGTTACCGGATTATAGACGAGACAGTGCACAATAGGGTCGAGCACGAATTGAAGATCATCAAGGATACCGGCTTTACCAGTTATTTTTTAATCGCGTGGGATTTTATTCATTACGCTAAATCCAAAAAAATCCCCGTCGGACCCGGAAGGGGCTCAGCGGCTGGCAGCGTTGTAAGTTATGCCCTTGAAATTACCGACTTAGACCCTTTAAAGTATGATTTAATCTTTGAGAGGTTTTTAAATCCGGACAGGGTAAGCCTTCCGGATATCGATATAGATTTTTGTTATGAACGAAGAGGCGAAGTGATAAATTATGTGATTGAGAAATATTCTAAGGATAATGTAGCTCAAATAATTACATTTGGAACAATGCAACCCCGCGCCGTAATTAGGGATGTAGGAAGGGTAATGGGGCTAAGCTATGGCGAAGTAGATAGGATAGCGAAACTCGTTCCACCGGATCCGAATATCGCATTAGAGGAAGCGATTAATGTTGAGCCAGAATTGCGGAATTTATATAAGAGCGATCCGAAAATAACCCAACTTATCGAGACATCTTTAGCGCTTGAGGGTTTAACTCGTCACGCATCAACCCATGCCGCTGGCGTAGTTATCTCCGACGAACCCTTAACGAATTATATACCGCTATTTAAGGCGGGCGAAGATCAGATTTCAACAGGATATGCTATGTCTTCGCTGGAGAAGATAGGTCTTCTTAAGATGGATTTTCTTGGCCTGCGCACCTTGACCGTCATAGACGAGACTATAAAGATAATAAAGCGCACTAAGGCAATAGAAATAGATATAGAAAATATTCCAACGGAGGATCCCAAGACATTTGCGTTCTTATCGCGCGCGGAGTCACTCGGAGTTTTCCAATTAGAAAGTGCGGGGATGCGAGAGCTCCTGCGGAAACTTAAGCCCAATAAATTCGAAGATATCGTCGCTATTTTAGCACTTTATCGTCCGGGTCCGATAGGAAGTGGTATGGTCGACGATTTCATAAAAAGGAAACACGGGTTAATTCCGATAAAATACGACCATGAACTGCTTGAGTCGATCCTAAAAGAGACATACGGCATTATAGTCTATCAGGAACAGGTTATGAGAATCGCGTCGGATTTGGCAGGATTTACGATGTCCCAAGCAGATTCATTGCGGCGGGCAATGTCCAAGAAAACCCCTGAGGTTATGGAACAAGCCCGAGCCACTTTTATCGAAGGGGCAATAAAGAAAGGGATAGAGAAAAGGACTGCTGAAAAGGTTTTTAATCTCATGGAGTATTTTGCCGGATACGGCTTTAATAAATCTCATAGCACCGCATACGCCTTAATTTCATATCGAACCGCATATTTAAAGGCGAATTATCCAGTTGAATTTATGACTGCTCTTTTAACATCAGAGCGCGATAATATCGAAAAGGTAGCCTTTTATATTGAAGAAGCGCAAAGGAGGGGGATTAAGATTTTGCCGCCCGATGTGAACGAGAGCTTTGCAAAATTCACAGTGATAGGCGACGCGATCAGGTTTGGTTTAAGCGCTGTAAAAAATGTTGGTCAAGGTGCGATCGATTCGATTGTAACCGCGAGAAATAGAGTTGGAAAATTCAAATCGCTTTATGAGTTATGTGAGCATGTAGACACGAGATTAGTCAATAGAAAAGTATTGGAAAGTTTGATTAAATGTGGGGCCATGGATGGATTTGGACTGCATAGGTCGCAATTGATTACAATTCTCGACGATTGTCTTGAAACTGCTTCAGTCCTGCACAGGGAGAGGCAGAACGGACAACTATCTTTCTTCCCAGAATTCGGCGCTCATGTAAAAATTCCATTAAGAAAACGCGAGATTCCAAAAATTGCTGAATGGGCGGAAACTCAAACCTTAGCATATGAAAAAGAGATGCTGGGCTTTTACATAACAGGGCACCCCCTGGCAAAATACGAGAAGTTACTGAAAAATTATGTCACCGCTTTGATTAAAGACCTCGACAAAAAAAGGGCAGAAGAAGAAGTGATTTTGGGCGGCATAATTACAAAGGCGAAATTTACGACGACGAAAGCAAAGGGCGAAAAGATGGCTATAATAAACTTGGAAGACCTAAGCGGTCAAACCGAGGTTTTAGTTTTTCCGAACGCTTATAAAACCACAGAGAAATTTATTATGAAAGATGCCATAGTGTGTATCAAGGGAAAGGTGAATTTAAGGGAAGAAAGGCCAAAATTAGTTGCCAACAATATCATTCCAGTCGAAGAGTTACAGAAAAAATATACGCAGGCAATCATCATCAACCTTACCGCTACAGGCATAGATGAGAAATCCCTCACAATCTTAAAGTCAATTTTAGAGTCCCACCCCGGTACAACTCCAGTTTATCTAAATTTTAAGATGGCCGATGGAAAGAAGGTTGAGGTATCGGTTGAGGAGAGACTTAAGGTCGATCCTTCTGATGAATTGGCTGTTGAAATAGAAAGGTTATTGGGGGAAGGAACGGTTTCATTCAAAGCGTGACAACCCTTCTATTTTTGCTTGACAAACTTCCTTATTGGTGATAATTTACTAACTATAATAAATATAAGAGGTTACGAACTAAACATTTGAAGGAGGGTTCCGATGACGAAGAAGGAGATAGTACTCAAGATTGCCAACGAGGCCGACCTGAAACAAGTCGATGTAAAAAAAGTAGTGCAACGAGTTCTCGATATAATAATTGAGGCGTTGGCAAATGGTGAAACAGTCGAACTTAGAAATTTCGGCATCTTTAAGGTAAAATCTCGGCGAGGAAGGACGGGGAGAAATCCGCGTACAGGGGTAACTGTTCCTGTCCCACCCAAAAAGGTAGCGGTTTTTAAGCCCGGATTAATTATGAAACAAAGGGTTAAATAACCTACCTTCTTTCCCCTATGAAAAAAACAAAAACTAAAGTGAAGGCATTACGGGGGACTAGAGACCTCCTGCCAAAAGAAGCAAAACTTTGGACGATTTTAGAGAACGAAGCCAAAAGGATCTTTAACCTCTTTGGTTACGAGGAGATAAGAACTCCAATAATGGAGGAGACGCCGTTATTCGTTCGCTCAATTGGCGAGGGGACAGATATAGTTGAGAAGCAGATGTACACTTTTCTAGATAGGGGCGGACGTCCTGTTGCTTTAAGGCCGGAAGCGACGGCCTCAGCAGTTAGGGCTTATTTAGAGCATGGAATGGATAAGTTGGGTGGTTTGGTAAAACTGTTCTATATCGGTCCTATGTTTCGCGCTGAGCGTCCACAGGCAGGTAGGGCAAGACAATTTCATCAGATAGGCGTCGAGGCAATTGGTTCGTACAGCCCGTATTTAGATGCGGAAATAATCGACCTATTAAGTAAAATTTTGGATTCATTTAGCGTTAAGGATTATAGTATAAAATTAAATTCGCTGGGTTGTGATAACGATAAAAAAGAACTATCGATCGGGTTACGTAAGTCGATCGAGAGTCAAATTACAAATTTCTGCGATGATTGTAAAGCTCGTTACAAAAAGAATGCCTTGAGGATCTTGGATTGCAAAAATGAGAAATGTCAAAAATATATAAGGGCAATTTTTAAGGGGACGAATGACTATCTTTGCCCAAAATGTCGCTCGCATTTCGACTCGGTTAAGGACGCGTTAGCCATATTAAAGGTGGATTACAAATTAGAGCCATACCTTGTTAGGGGATTAGATTATTATACGAAGACGACTTTCGAAGTTACCCATCAAAAATTGGGCGCACAGGATGCGATTGCTGCCGGCGGCAGATACGATAATTTAGTTTCAGATTTTGGCGGACCAGAAAAAGGCGCTTGTGGTTTCGCTATGGGGATAGAAAGGACTATAACGGCATCAAAGGAGGTGCCTTTAATTAATTCAGGGATTGATATATATCTTGCGACAATTGGCGAGGCAGCGTATAGGTTAGGATTTAAATTGGCTATGGAATTGCGAAACAGCGGCATTGCGGCCGAGATGGATTATGAAGATAAATCTCTGAAGGCGCAGATGCGAGCGGCCGACAAATTAGGCGCGAGATTCGTAGGCTTAATCGGAGACGATGAAATAAAAGGTAACACCGTTACCCTGCGCGATATGAAAACAAAAGAACAAAGGGCAATATCTCAAAGCGTTCTTATTTCTGAAATTAGAAAGGCGTTATCAAAATAGATGAGACGAACTCATACCTGCGGAGAGTTAACGAAGAAAGATATCGGTAAAAAAGTCCTGCTGTGCGGTTGGGTCCATAAGAGACGCGATCACGGAGGGCTGATTTTTATCGATTTAAGAGACAGGGAGGGTATAACCCAAATCGTCTTCAACCCAAAAAAATCCAAAGACCTTCACGAAGCAGCAGGTGCTTTAAGGAGCGAATACGTTATCGCGATCGAAGGCGAAGTAGAAAAGAGGCCTAAGGGGACAGAAAATCCTAGATTAAAGACGGGAGAAGTAGAGGTAGCGATTAACAAGCTCATAGTTTTAAATCCGTCGCTGACCCCGCCGTTTGAGATAGAAGACGAAGGTCAAATCTCGGAGGAGCTACGTTTTACTTATAGATTTTTAGATTTAAGACGAAAACCCTCCCGCGATAGAATTTTTATTAGACACAAAATTTATCAGGCGATCCGTAATTTTTTAGATAAAGAGGGTTTCATTGAGGTTGAGACGCCAATTTTGACTAAGTCGACACCTGAGGGGGCGCGAGATTATCTTGTCCCGAGCAGATTAAATCCAGGAAAATTTTATGCCCTTCCGCAATCGCCGCAACTGTTCAAGCAAATATTAATGGCGGCGGGTTTCGATAAATATTTTCAGATAGCCAAATGTTTTAGGGACGAAGATTTGAGGGCGGATAGGCAACCTGAATTCACGCAACTTGATATGGAGATGTCATTTGTTAATGAAGAAGACATATTCGATATAACCGAGAGGCTGATGAAAGATATCTTTAAAAAAACGATAGGCGTTGATTTGAAGATACCTTTTCCCCGTCTAAAATATCATGAGGCAATGGAAAGGTTCGGGACCGATAAGCCCGATACCAGATTTGAAATGGAGCTTGTGGACTTAACCGATATTTTAAAAGGGAGCGAATTTCAGGCGTTCGAGAAAGTCGTAAGCCAAACCGAAGGAATAATCAAGGGATTAAATTTAAAAGGGAAAGCGAATCTCTCGAGGAGCGACATCGATTCCTTGATACAACTTGCCGTTCAATCCGGCGCCAAGGGGCTGACATATTTGAAAGTTTCCGATAGCGGAATCGAATCTCCGATCGCAAAATTTTTTAAGGACAAGCGGTTAAAAATGGCGATAAAAAAGATGGCGGCAAAAAAGGGAGATTTAGTCCTTTTGATCGCGGATAAAAAGGGGACTGCGAACGACGCGCTTTCACAACTTCGTTTAGCCATTGCGCAAAAATTTAATCTAATCAAAAAATATAGATTCGATTTTCTCTGGGTTACCGAATTCCCCTTATTTAAATACAACGAAGAAGAAAGGCGTTGGGAGTCCGAACACCATCCATTTACCGCACCCTTTGAGGAAGATTTGCCCTTTATCGAAAAGGAACCAAAGAAGGTCAGGGCGAGGGCTTATGATTTAGTTTTAAATGGAGTTGAAGTTGGTTCGGGATCGATCAGGATTCACGATAAGTCAACGCAATCACGGATTTTTAAAGCAATCGGCTTAAGCGACGAGGAAGCAAAGAATAGGTTCGGATTCTTATTGGAAGCGTTCTCCTACGGTACTCCGCCGCATGGCGGCATTGCCCCCGGTTTAGATAGACTTATCGCGATGATGACCAATGCGACAAGTATAAGAGAGGTGATTGCATTTCCGAAGACACAAAAGGCGGTCTGTTTTTTAACCGGGGCACCATCGGATGTATCAGAACAGCAGTTGAAAGAACTAGGGTTTCAAATTTTAGAAAGTGATGAATTAAAATAAAAAGAAAGGAGGAATAGCGAGAATGAGGTATTTAGTTTTAGTGACGATGATTGGAGTTCTTATTGTCTCTTTGGCGGGTTGTTCGGTAAATACCAAACTCGTTGAAAGAGAAAGGGTTGACCAGCAGATTACTGCGGCTGGAAATCAGGGCTATTTATTCGGGACGCCACCACCAGCGGCGAAAAGAAAAGCTACCCGAGAATATTATGAAGTTCAAGTCGAGGTTCCCCCTGTAATTGAAAAGGAAAGTAGAATTCCAAAGAGGAAGGAAGCAGAAGTGGTCAGGGGCACACCGATTTATGTTGCTCCTCAAGTAGCAGAAAAAGAGACTGGGGAAGTAGCCAAAGAAGAATATGTAAACTATAAGGTGCAAAAGGGTGATACCCTTCAGAAAATCTCAATGAAGTTCTATGGCACGACAAAAAAATGGCGGAAGATATTTTCGGCAAATCAAGACAAATTAAAAGCCGCGGATAAGGTCTATCCCGGACAAGTGCTTAGGGTTCCGCAGGAAGGAGTTACACCGGTTAAGGAAAGTGAGTATATAAAGTAATATCGGTTAGACAATGGAAAGGACTTTTAAGTTATTGGGCGACGAAGAGGCGCGAATACTCTTTGGCCGCCATGATGAAAATTTGAAATTAATTGAGCGGGAATTCGATGTAAAAATCATCGCTCGAGGTGAGGTTCTGAACGTAAGCGGAACGGAAAAGAACGTCCAAGATGCTTCGAGATTATTTGACCAGCTTCTCGATATAATTAGGATCGGCCGCCCAGTAAGACAACATGAAATACTATATGCGATTAGGGCAATTCATCAACAGGCGGAATTGGATTTACATTCCATCTATCTCGATAAGATCGATGTCATGTCAAAAAAGCAATACGTAACTCCCAAGACGAGCGGCCAAAAGATTTATGTAGATGCTATAAGACGATATGACATAGTTTTTGGCATCGGTCCTGCAGGAACGGGAAAGACCTATCTTGCGATGGCCATGGCGATAAATTCCTTAAAGGAGGGCCATGTAAGCCGAATCATCCTGACCAGGCCGGCTATTGAAGCGGGTGAAAGCTTAGGTTATTTACCAGGCGATATTTATGAGAAGATCTCTCCATATCTGCGTCCGCTTTATGATGCGCTTTACGAGATGATGGATATCGATAGGGTTCAGCGTTTTCTCGATAGAGGTGTTATTGAAGTTGCGCCCTTAGCTTATATGCGAGGCAGAACCTTGAACGATGCATTTATAATATTAGATGAAGCCCAAAACGCAACTGCTGAACAGATGAAGATGTTTTTGACCAGATTGGGATTCGATTCAAAGACCGTTATAACCGGCGATATTACGCAGAGCGATCTGCCCGGGGGAAAGGCCGCCGGTTTATTGCAGGTGCAGGAGATTTTAAAAGATACCGAGGGAATTAAATTTATCTATTTTTCTGGCGAGGATATCGTCCGTCATGAATTAGTACAAGATATAATAAAAGCGTATGAGAAATTGAACGAGAAATAAAAATGTTAAATAAGGAACTTTTCAAAAACCCCAAACCCATCCCAAGGCAGACAGTTATAAAAGTCACTATCGGTATAGTTACTTGCCTAGTGCTCATGTCGATAATATATATAGGGGAAGTTCCGTATGGCCGCCCACTTCAGGTAGGAGATATAGCGAATAGGACTATATACGCACCCTTTAATTTTTCATACTCCGCTGGCACAGATATAGAGAAGACCGAAGAATTAAAGAGAGCTGTTACCCAAGGCGTAAAAGATGTCTATGATGCGGATATTAATGTATATGATAACGTAGCAGAAAACATAAGATCATTATTTGCGACAGCAAAAAACTTAAAAAACCTAAAAGATGTCAACCTAGATGATAAAGTCGAACGCTTGAAAGCTGCTGATAAGTTTAGCTTAACAGATAGTACCTTGAGGTCGTTATTGCAGTCCGAAGAACTTAATAGGGCAGAACCTAATATATTGAGCAGATTAAGCGGGCTCTTCGGTCAAGGAATGATCTCGCAAGAAGGAAAAGAAAATTTAACAAAACAGGACAAGAGCGCCATAATCATAAGAAATTTAGGCACTCAGATTGAGTTGGAAGTTGAGGTTAAGAATTTAAAGACGCCGGACGATTTTAAGCAGCAATTTGCAGGTGCTTTTGACGAAACCTTTTCCAGCGATAAAAAATTAAGGGCTGCCGTTACAGAGATAGCCACGAAATCGTTGATGCCAAATTTAAAATTTAATGAAACAGAAACTTCAAGTCGTCGCGAAAAAACTGCAGCTGCTGTACCGATTCAAAAGAAAATGGTAGATGTAAAAAGGGACGAGCTTATAACCCAAAAAGGCGAGAGATTTACTCCTATCCACGTGGCGAAATTGGAAGTTTTGCGCACTACGTCCTTAGAGGGCCAAAGGTTTTTGCTTTCCATTTTAGGAATCGGTCTGGTTGTATTTGCATTGATAATTACAACATCTTTTTATTTTGTACACTATGAGCCCAAGATCTATGTCAATAATAGACATCTCCTTTTAATCTCATTTATCCTTATTGCTCTAATTGCAACCGGTAAGGCTATATCATTATCAAAAATACCAAATTATTTAATACCCATTGCAAGTGGTCCTATGCTAATCGCCTTGCTTTTAGGCGCGCGTCCTGCGATAGTCATTGCCATTGCGTTGAGTTTCTTAACCGGTCTGCTTGTAGGCGAGAAATTTGATTTGGCGCTGATATTTCTCGTGGGCAGCATCGTCGGAATTTATGCAATCAAGGGAACTAGAAAAAGGTCACAACTATTTACAGCAGGGGTTTTAACAGGAATCGCCCACTCGTTTTGCGTTATAGGGTTAGGGATATTAAATGGCCTGGAATTACAAATCATCTTGAACGATTCATGGCTGGTCTTATTAAACGGCGTCATCGTCGGAATCCTTCTTACGGGCACGCTTCATCTCTTTGAACCGCTGTTTCAGATAACAACAAATATTACGCTCCTTGAATTGGCGGATCCCAATAACCCGTTATTGAAGGAATTGATCCTAAAGGCGCCCGGCACATACCACCATAGCCTCATCGTTGGTAATCTCGCGGAAACGGCGTGTGAAGCAATAGGCGCTAACGGCCTCTTGGCGAGGGTCGGCGCATATTATCACGATATCGGAAAAGTTGAAAAGGCAGAATATTTTGTTGAAAATCAACCTGTTATGGAGAGCCAACACGATAAACTTGCCCCTTCGATGTCGAGCCTCATAATTATAAACCACGTTAAGGAAGGGCTCGAAAAAGCAAAGAGGGCGAGGCTCAATAGGGTGTTAATCGATTTTATCGAACAACATCATGGAACAGGCCTTATATATTATTTTTATCAACGCGCTCTTGAATCCGTCGAGGATTTGGAGAAATTGGAGGAACAGGGCTTTCGCTATCCTGGCCCAAAGCCGCAGACGAAGGAGACCGCTACCGTCCATTTGGCAGATTCTGTTGAGGCTGCATCGCGAACGCTCAAAAATCCCACTCCCACCAATCTTGAAGAATTGGTCCGCAGAATAATAAATAATAAATTTATAGACGGACAACTTGATGAGTGCGAACTGACATTGAAGGACTTGAATATAATTGCAACAATTTTTACTAAAGTTTTAACCGGGGTTTATCATGCGAGGATCGAGTACCCATCCGAAAAGGAAAAAACGGAAGGCTAAAGGCGAGCGGGTATCAATAATTAGCGAGGGTGTAATGTTGCCGCTGTCTAAAAATGAGATAAAAAAGTTGGTTAGGAAAACATTATCTCTATTCAAAGAGAGCAATTCGAGGGTCGGTTTAGTTTTTGTAAACGATGGGGTGATGCGAAGATTAAATTGGAAATATAGAAAAATCGATCGAGCCACAGATTGTTTGGCGTTTCCGATGCGCGAGGGCGTCGATGGACAGCTTAATCCAGAACTCTTGGGAGACGTAGTAATTTCTGTAGATATGGCTAAAAGGAATGCAAAATTGTATAGCGCTAACGTAAAAAAAGAAATGTCTTTATATATTATACATGGAATACTTCATCTTTTAGGCTTTAAGGACACGACTGCCTTAGAGAGAAAAAAGATGCTAAGAATGGAGGAGGATATCTTAAGGCGCCTGTGAAAAAACGTGGCCTGGTTGAGTCTTTTAACTATGCTATCGAGGGGTTAATACATACCCTTAAAACCCAAAGGAATATGCGAATTCATTTCGTAGTGGGCATAGGGGTGATTATCCTCGGAATATATTTAAATCTCGATAGGGTCGACCTCATGTTGCTTTTGAGCGCGATAACTTTTGTGTTCGTTGCGGAAATGTTCAACACCTCCATTGAGTTGGCGGTAGATATTTTTACCAAGGAATTCCACCATATGGCGAAGATGGCAAAGGATATAGCGGCAGCGTGTGTTTTTGTATCGGTTATATATGCGGTTATCGTCGGATATCTTGTATTCTTTAAATCTACCGAAATGCTTAAATTATCCGATGGCCTTTTAAAAATACGGCAATCTCCTTGGCACATTACTTTTATAACGCTAATTTTAATCTTCGCCTTAGTAATAACGTTAAAGGTTATCTTTCACAAAGGGACACCGCTACGAGGCGGCATGCCCAGCGGTCATGCGGCATTGGGTTTTTCGATCTGGACGACGACGATTTTTTTAACCAACAATATCATAATAGGCATTTTGGTTTTCATAATGGCGGCGCTCCTTGCGAGGTCAAGGATTAGAAAAGGTCTTCATCGCGCTTGGGAGGTTGTCGTCGGTTCTGTCATTGGGGTTTTGATAACTACGCTGGTATTTCAACTTTTATAACGTCAATTAGATTGGGACTATGTTTGCAGGAATAAGAAAAAATTTCATTACAGGTTTGGCAGTCCTTTTCCCACTGGTCATCACCGTCTGGTTTGTAAGGCTCATTATTATAAAAACAAATTTGGTCGTGCTCGAGCCTTTAATGAAAACCCTAAGGCCGTTTTTGGGAGATACGGCTTTTGAATACCTTGCTAGAATAATTCTTTTTATAGTCCTTATTCTTATTATAGCCCTTATAGGTTTCGGAACAAGGGTTTTGGTGCTCAGAAAATTTTTCTCGCATTGGGAGAAATTATTTTATCGAGTACCAATGGCTGGCAAGATATATAGCGTTACAAAAGATATGAGTCGTGCGTTCCTGGGGCAATCGAAAGGGATATTCACAAGGGTTGTGCTTGTTGAATTTCCGCGTAAAGGAATTTATTCAATAGGGTTTGTTACTTCGGAAGGAAAGGGCGAGATCCAAGACAAGACGGAAGAGAAAGTTATTAATGTCTTTATTCCTACAACGCCAAATCCGACTTCGGGATATCTTCTTTTGGTTCCGGAAAAGGAATTGATCAATTTAGATATGAGTATTGCGGATGGCATGAAGTTGGTGATTTCAGGGGGCATCGTCTCGTTACCTGAAAGTATCAGCATAAAGAAACAAGAGCCTGTTTGACCTGCCATGCGGCAATAAAATGGCAATTCAAAGTACCGAGGCCATCGTCTTAAATCGAAGGGATTTTAGAGAGACGAGCATATTAGCGACTTTTTATTCGAGAGATTTTGGCAAGGTAAAGGGAATATTAAAAGGCATTAGAGCAGAAAAGACCAGATATGGCAGTTCCGCTGAGTTATTCGGTCTAAATAAGATCGTCTTCTACGAGAAATCGAAAGGCGAATTTAATAACATAACTCAATGCGATTTGATAGAGGGGTTCTTTGGAATCAGAAAGAGCTTAAAGGCAATTGCGTTTGCAAGCTATTTGGCAGAATTAGTCGATACGCTGACGGAGCCGAACGAAAAAAATTTACAAGTATATGAGTTGCTCTATAGGTCGTTTAAGTTATTGTCGGCCGGCGAAGAGCCGAACAAGATAGTCCGAATATTCGAATTGAGGTTTCTTTCTTCTTTAGGATTTGCGCCGACATTAAATAGCTGCATTAATTGCGGCTTGGGGATCTCTAAAGAGGCCAGGTTCAGTTTGCGTCGCGGCGGAATGCTGTGTGAGCGTTGCTTAAGGGAAGATTCTAATGCGCGGGCAATAAGCAGGGGAACGGTCGAAACGCTTAAATATATCGAAAGCTCTAACTTAAATTCTCTTCCGAAATTCAAAATATCGAAATCCATAGAAAGCGAGTTAAACGTTCTTGTAGATGAACTAATGGAGTCGCACTTGGAAAAACCGCTCAGAACTAAAAAATTCATAAAGGATATTCAAAAGCTGACAAAATGAAAACAAGGAAGATGACTTTTCAAGATGTTATTATGGGTTTGGAAAAATATTGGATAAAGCAAGGTTGTCTTATCGCGCAGCCCTACGATATGGAAGTCGGTGCAGGGACTTTTCATCCTCTGACGTTTTTCAGATGCTTGGATAAAAAGCCTTGGCGGGTGGCATACGTTCAGCCATCGCGAAGGCCGACCGATGGCAGGTACGGTGAAAATCCGTTAAGGGCAGGGCATTACTATCAATATCAAGTCATAATAAAGCCGACTGCGGATGACGTACAAGCTGTATATTTGAAAAGCCTCGAGAGCTTGGGCATCGACTTAAAAAAACACGACCTAAGGTTTGTTGAAGATGACTGGGAATCGCCGACGCTGGGGGCCTCAGGGCTTGGTTGGGAGGTATGGCTTGATAGTTTAGAGGTGACGCAATTTACCTACTTTCAACAGGTCGGCGGAATAGAATTAGATTTAATTCCTTGCGAGATAACGTATGGCATCGAAAGGATAACGATGTTTATCCAAGGAGAGTACGATTTATATAATTTGAAATGGACCGAAGACCTCACATACGGTGACATTCACAAAACCGATGAAAAAGAATGCTCGAAATATAATTTCGAAGTAAGCGATCCAAAGATGTATATGGAGCTCTTTTCCGTCTACGAAAAAGAAGCTAAGCGGCTTTTAGACCAAAGGTTGCTAATCCCTGCTTACGAGGCCATATTGAAGACATCGCATGCCTTCAATATGTTGGATGCAAGGGGCGCTATAAGCACAACTGAGCGACCTTCTTACATAGCGCGAGTTAGGGCATTAGCGAAATCGTGCGCTCTTTTTTATTTGGAAAATTTGCATAAAGAAAAATGAAATACAACGATAAAAAAACTAAAGATTTCTTGTTAGAGGTAGGGGCTGAAGAATTACCCTCGAACTATATTGAACAAGCTTTGCTTCAATTGCGCTCTTCGGTAGAAGAGTCTTTAAAGAATTCGCGCCTGAAGTTCGACCAAGCGAATGTATTTGCTACGCCAAATAGATTTATAATTTACATTAAAGGCCTCGCCCCAAGGCAAGGATTTGAGCGCGAAAAAATAATGGGGCCATCGAAAGATATAGCCTTTGATAAAGAGGGTAAACCCACTGAAGCATGTTTAGGTTTCTTAAAATCTAAAGGGGCAAAACTAAAAGATATTTTAGTTGAGACTACACCAAAAGGTAAGTACCTATTCATTGAAAGGCCAAAGGAATCCAAGGCAACTAAAACAGTTCTTGCACTTTTGTTGCCAGGAATAATCGCTTCCGTTAGGTTTCCAAAAACGATGAGATGGAGCAAGGGCGATAGTCGTTTTGCTCGTCCAATCCGCTGGCTATTGTCACTATATGACTCGGAAGTCATGTACTTTAAGCTGGGTAAATTGACATCTTCTAATTTGACACGCCTGCCGCGGTATTTAAATCCTTCGATGCGGACTGTCAAGGTAAATTCCATTAAAGATTATTTCAATAAATTCAAAAAATATAAAGCCGTATTGAATCAGGATGTAAGACGAAAGGCAATTGCAACGATACTCAAAGATGCGACAAGCAGATTAGGTGCCGGAAATGACTTCAACGAAGATTTGATAAACACGGTAACTTATCTACTTGAGTCACCGATCGGTTTTATCGGGAAGTTCAAAAAGGAATATCTAAGACTTCCGGTTGAAATACTTGAAAGTTCTATGGCGAAGAATCAAAGGGTATTTTTGGTCAAAGACAAAAAAGGAAAGGCGCTTGCGTATTTCATAGCCATAATAAACGCAAGTCATAAGAACATCGATGGGATCCGTTCTACATATGAAGCGATTTTGGATGCGAAGTTAAAAGATAGCATCTTCTTTTTGGAGGAAGACCTAAAACTTCCACTTCAGGATAGAGTTGAATCGCTGAAAGGGCTTGTATTTCAGGCTAAATTAGGAACGGTTTATGACCGCGTTATGAGGCTTGAAAAACTATCGCTCGACATAGCGAATTCATTTGATTTCCCTGGTCGAGGAACAGCAACAGAAAAAATAGGCAGAGCCGCACTTCTATCAAAGGCCGACCTCGTAACTTATATGGTAAAGGAATATCCTGATCTTCAGGGAATTATTGGAAGGGAATATGCCAAAAAGGCGGGGGAAGACAAGGAAATAGCCAACGCTATATATGAACATTATTTACCAAAAGGAACCACAGGCACCCTTCCGACGACGGATATCGGAAGCTTCTTAGCGATGGCGGATAAGATAGATGCTATTGTAGGGTTTTTTGCGATAGGGCTCATCCCAACCGGTAGCGAAGACCCGTATGGAATTCGCAGGGCTTCGCTGGGGCTATTGAAAATACTATTAGAGAAAAAATATCCGATTTCATTTAATGACCTGATAGATTGGACATTTAGTCGTTACGGCAATACTATCGCGTGCGACAAAAGTTCGGTCAAGTTTCAAATTATCGCCTTTCAAAAGGAAAGGCTAAAGAATATTTTACTAGACAAAAAATTTAGAGGTGATATTATAGATGCTATTTTGGAGTCTGAGTTCGACAGGTTTGATCGCCTTTACAAAAAACTAAACGATTTGTCGTCCATAGTAAAATCCAGACATTTTTTGGAAGCAGCGAAGGTCGTTGAAAGGACCGCTAATATATTAAAGATTGAAAAGGCCCCGAAAGAAAGCATCGGGAAAGTAAAGGTTGACCATCTGAAGGAACCGCTGGAAAAAGAGCTTTGGGAGATTTACGAAAAACACAAAGACAAAATAGAAGAGCCCATTACCAAGGGCGATTATATAGAAGCAACTAAAATTTATGCGGAGGCATTCTATAAACCGCTCGACGTCTTTTTTGAAAAGGTCAAGGTTAACGTGTCGGACGACGGACTACGAAGAAATAGGCTTGCGCTTATGAGGGCAATACATGCCATTTACGTTGATAAGGTGGCGGATCTATCTAAAATAAAATTCAATTGAAAACAACGATAAAGAAATCTAAGAAGTACGTATATTTCTTCGGCGGCGGGAAGGCCGATGGAAACAAAGGTATGAAGAACCTTTTAGGCGGGAAAGGCGCCAACTTAGCCGAGATGGCAGGCCATAAGGATTTAAGGCTACCCGTTCCGCCTGGATTTACGATTACGACTGAAGTTTGCACACACTATTACAAAAACAAACGAACCTATCCGCCGGGCCTTAAGGAACATGTAGAGAAAGCCCTGGAGCGGGTAGAAAAACTTATGGGTAGAAAATTCGGAGATCCCGAGAAGCCACTTTTAGTCTCTGTGCGTTCAGGCGCCAGAAGGTCGATGCCCGGCATGATGGAAACAGTTTTAAATATTGGCTTGACCGAAAAAACGATACCCGGATTAATCAGACAAAGTGGCGGAAATACGCGTTTCGTTTACGATGCTTATCGCCGTCTTATTATGATGTATTCCGACGTCGTAATGGAGAAAGCAGCAGGCATCGAACCTCCGGACAATGAAGGCATACGTAAACAACTCGAAAGAATTATGGCTAACACCAAGAAACAGAGGGGTTATTCCAGCGATACGGATTTAACCGCTGATGACCTAAAAGAGCTATGTTCGTTGTTCAAAGCCAAAATAAAAGAGGTCTTAAAGAAAGAATTTCCGGATGACCCAATGCAACAGTTGTGGGGAGGCATTGGCGCGGTATTTGCTTCGTGGCAGGGAAAACGCTCTGTTAGCTATCGTCGGATAGAGCACATCCCTGACGAGTGGGGAACAGCGGTTACAGTTCAGACGATGGTTTTCGGAAATATGGGAGATGATTCTGCAACTGGCGTGGGATTCACCCGTAATCCAGGAAATGGCGAAAATGGATTTTACGGCGAATTTTTGGTCAATGCACAAGGGGAAGATGTCGTTGCAGGCATTCGTACTCCCGCCCCAATTAATGAATATTCAAAATCAGAGCATAATAAAAACCTCTCTACGTTAGAGCAGCTGATGTCAAAAATATATAAGGAACTGCTTGACTACCGCGCTCGGCTGGAAAAACATTATCGCGATATGCAGGATATTGAGTTCACCATTGAAAAAGGCAGGCTTTTCATGCTCCAGTGTCGTGTGGGCAAACGTAACGGTCCTGCTGCGGTGCGCATGGCAATGGATATGTTGAAAGAGAAACTGATAAGCAAAGAAGAAGCGGTAATGCGTGTCGGTCCCGGTCAATTGGATGAATTGCTACATCCCATAATCGACCCAGAGGTTGAATTGGCAACCAAACCTCTAGCGAAAGGTTTACCTGCGGGCCCCGGGGGTGCATGCGGCCAGATTGTCTTTTCTGCAAATGATGCTGTCGAATGGAAAAAACAAGGAAAGAAGGTTATATTAGTTCGCGAGGAGACAAATCCGGAAGACGTCGAGGGTATGCGCGCCGCTGAGGCAATCCTTACCGCTCGAGGCGGTATGACCTCTCATGCAGCGCTGGTTGCCCGTGGCTGGGGTAAATGTTGTATCGTCGGCTGCGGAGCCTTACATATCGATTATGCTAAAAAAGAACTTATCGCGGACGGCAAAACATACAAGGAAGGTGCTTGGATTACTCTAAACGGCACGAAAGGCAATGTCTATGAAGGAAAACTCTCCATGATAGATGCCTCAGAAGAAAATAAGCTTCTTTTGGATTTCTTGAAAATCTGCGATTCGATCAAAAAACTCGGTGTCCGCACCAATGCGGATACCCCTGAAGATGCAAGAAAAGCAAGACAATTCGGCGCTGAGGGCATCGGATTATTTAGGACAGAACATATGTTCTACGGCAAAGGTTCGGAAGAACCGTTGTTCCTATTGCGCAAGATGATTATGTCTAAAACGCTTGAAGAAAGACAAAGTGCGCTTGATGAATTATTTATATATGTGAAAAAGGACGTCAAGGGAACACTCGAAGCAATGGACGGTTTTCCTGTTGTGATTCGCTTAATTGATCCCCCATTGCACGAATTCGTTCCCAAGGAGGAGGCTAAATTAAAACAACTCGCCGCAGAATTAAATATAACTTTGGAGGAATTGGCGAAGCGAGCATATGCTCTTCATGAGTCCAATCCGATGATGGGACATCGTGGAGTCCGTTTAGGAATTACCTATCCCGAAGTCAGCACAATGCAGATACGGGCGATATTTGAAGCGGCTGCGGAGCTGATTAAAGAAGGTAAAAAACCTTATCCCGAGATAATGGTGCCTGTCGTTTGTGATGTAAAAGAATTGAAAGATCAACTGGAAATTTCTAATAAGATATATCAGGAAGTTTTAGCTAAATATAATCTCAAAAGCATTAAATACATGTACGGCACAATGATTGAGATTCCTCGCGCTTCAATCGTGGCTGACAAACTGGCAGAGGTAGCGGAATTTTTCTCATTCGGAACCAACGATATGACCCAGATGGGATTCGGTTTTTCACGCGATGACATCGGCGGATTCTTGCCCGATTACATCAAAAAGGGAATACTTCCTGAAGATCCTTTTCAGACGATTGACCAGGAAGGCATAGGTGAGATTATTAAAATAGGCATTGAGCGCGGAAGAAAAACTCGTAAGGATCTCGAGGTGGGCATTTGCGGAGAACATGGCGGTGACCCGCGATCGGTGGAATTCTGTCATCGCGTCGGCATGGATTATGTAAGTTGCTCGCCTTTTAGAGTACCGATTGCAAGATTAGCCGCTGCCCAAGCAGTATTAAAGTATAATAAGAAACAGTCATAAGAATATGGATCCTGTTAGAGCATATCTTAAGGATATAGAAAAGATACCGCTATTAACTGCTAAGGAAGAAGTTGAATTAGCCAAAAAGGTAAGGCAGGGTGATGCTAAGGCGGAGAAAAAGATGGTTCAAGCAAACCTTCGCCTGGTTGTGAGCATAGCAAAAAAGTATAGCCATTTTGGCGTTCCGCTTCTCGATCTGATAGAAGAGGGGAACCTGGGGCTTATGAAGGCCGTGTTAAAATATAATCCAAAAAGGGGATTCAGGTTTTCAACCTACGCCGCATGGTGGATTAAGCAATATATTCTGCGCGCAGTTGCTAATCAAGGAAAGACAGTTCGAATTCCCGTGTATATGATGGAAATGGTCACTAAATGGAGGAAGGCCCACGAGAGGTTGTCGCAGAAATTTGATAGAAAACCGACGACTGCAGAGATCGCCAAAGCGATGCGAATATCAATAAAGAAGGTGGAGGAGATAGATAGAATAATGGCGCAACCGACATCTCTTGAAGCACCGATCGGCAAAGGTGACACCGGAATGGTAATGGATTTAATAGAGGATGTAAACGCACCTTCACCAACAGAACAATTATCAAATTATCTTCGCGAGGAAAGGGTCGCTAAATTATTAGAGAAGATGAATAAAAGAGAGCGGGAAATATTGAATATGAGATTCGGATTAAAGGATGAGGTAATACATACTTTACGGGAAGTTGCCAAACGCTTTAAGATTACGAGGGAAAGGGTAAGGCAGATTGAAGAGGCAACGCTTAAGAAACTCAGAATAGATATAGGGGCAGAAGGCATTCGAGAATGAAAAATGAAAGAATGATAGAGGAACTGAAAAATTCAATTCGTGACATTCCGGACTTTCCGAAGAAGGGTATTATCTTTAGGGATATTACCACGCTTTTAAAGGATGGAAGAAAATTTAAGAACGCTGTCGACTTTATCGTTGAGCGATATAAGGACAAAAAAATAGACAAGGTTGTGGCAATTGAAGCGAGGGGATTTATTTTAGGAGGGGTTGTCGCTTATAAATTAGGGGCAGGAATAGTTCCGGTGCGCAAGAAGGGGAAGCTCCCCTATGAAACGCATGCGGTAGAATACGAATTAGAATATGGAAAGGACTCCTTAGAGATTCATAAAGACGCGATTAAGCCCAACGACAGGGTTTTATTAATAGATGACCTATTAGCCACTGGCGGTACTATGAACGCGGTCTGCAGCCTTGTCGAACAATTAAAGGGCAAAGTAGTTGAAATCGCATTTTTAATTGAACTGACCCTTTTGAACGGCCGCAGCCGTCTAAAAGGTCACGAGGTCTTTTCTTTAATAAAGTTTTAAGGTGGATTTTCACACCGAAATTAATTGTATTTGGAAAAATAATGTGGTATAATTATATTGAAAAAAGTTCTTGACATTTTCGAAAATTTTGGCTATTTTAATAATAGAATTAACTCCCCATCCTTGTTTTACAAGGGTGGGTTATTAACTCCAGGGGGTTGCATGTTCAACCCCCTGTTTTTATTTCATAGGGGGCAATGGAAATCAAAAAAGAAAGAATAGCTATTTTTATTGATGGCAGTAACTTTTATCATGGCCTTAAAGACTATATTGGTAATACAAAGATAGATTTCGTAAAATTTGCTCAACTTCTCTGTGGCGACAGAGAGTTAATAAGGACATATTATTACAATGTCCCTGTTAATCAAAAATTTTTTCCCGAAATTTACCAAGATCAACAAAAATTTTTTGATAGTTTAAAGACCCTTCCATATTTTGTATTAAAATTAGGGAGACTTGAGAAGAGAGTAGTAAAATTAAATCAAACGGAGCTCATTAAGACCTTTGGTGAAAAAATTGCGAAGATAATAATTGAGAAAATGGGAGAAACTATTGTCACCTTTGTCGAAAAAGGCATTGATATAAATTTAGCAGCCGATATGTTGAGGCTCGCCTATAATAATGCCTATGATACAGCCATCTTAGTAACTGGCGATGCTGACTTCGTTGCAGCAGTGGAGGGCGTTAAGGATATGGGCAAGCATGTCGAGAACGCTCATTTCAAAGACGCAAAAGGTTTTCATATCCGCCGAGCCTGTGATAAATTTATTCCTTTAGATAAAGATTTTCTTGCACCTTGTCTGAGGAAAAATTACGAATAAGAAAAAATGAAATAATTTTGATACCTACCTAAAAAACGCGCCTTTTGTTGATAGGGGTCAGTATAAAAATCTACTGAGATTCCCTTCTAGGATTTTCCTTGATATGTTGACTACTTTAGCTTATAATAAACCAAAAATGGACAATATTTGGACACTAGAGATAAAGAGTGAGACCAAGGAAAAAAATACAGATTCTCGTAACTCTTTGAAAATTAAGTAATTGTATTTAATCGGGCCTGTAGCTCATCAGGATAGAGCAGCGGTTTCCTAAACCGCGTGCGGGAGGTTCGAGTCCTCTCAGGCCCACCAAAATTTCTGAGGATTAATTGGGTTAAATTTTGGTGGTAGCTAAGGACTCGAAGGGAGCGAGCGCCGACCCTATGAGAGGAAAAGCAAGCGCCACGATAGTGGTGCGAAGCGGAAGCGAGCGGATGGCCGACCCGAAGACGACGATAGTCGGCTTAAGGGCGCCGAGTCCTCTCAGGCCCACCATTTGGAATATTGACATTAAATTAGGACGAGAACCTAAGGGGTTGTAGGGGAGACAAGTCCCCTACGTTAGCGAAGCGGTCGATTTGGCCTCAGCGACGGTTCGATGTCCTCTTGAGGTCCACCAAAAAAGGAATTATTATGATAGATTTACATACCCATTCATTATTAAGCGACGGAGCACTTTTGCCTTCTGAATTAGTTAGAAGGGCATATACGACCGGCTATAAGGCGATTGGTATTACAGACCACGTAGATTCATCGAATATCGATTTCGTCGTCCCCAGAATAGTAAAGGCGGCGAAATTGTTAAACTCCTCAAGGATAAAGGTCATACCCGGAGTTGAGCTTACGCACGTTCCCCCAAAAGACTTTCCCGATCTAATAAAATATGCAAGGTCAAACGGCATTAAACTCGTCATCGTTCATGGCGAGACGATTGTTGAACCTGTGATACCAGGAACAAATGCCTGTGCGCTTAGATGCGATATAGATATCTTGGCTCACCCCGGCTTGATCGCCTTAAAGGACGCAAAGGTTGCGGCAAAACGCAGAATCTATTTGGAACTCACCAGCAAAAAAGGGCATTCGCTAACCAATGGACATGTTGCGCGAATAACGCTTCAGGCAAAGGCGCAATTAATTTTTAATACAGATGCGCATAATCCCGAAGATTTAATCTCATATAATTTTGCGAAATCAATCGTTTTAGGAAGCGGGCTTTCAGAATCACAAGCTAAAATAGTATTTAAAAATTCTTTACAATTGCTTAAAAAATTTTAAATTTTCCTTGACAAATTTTATTTGCTATGTTATAGTTGCGTCAAAGATACGGAAAAGATGTTTATATTCGAGAGGAGGTGAAATAATAGTTATGTCAAAGCACAACCTATGGAAGATGGTATTCGTTTTCTTTGTGATAACCTTGATGATCAGCATGGCAATGCCCAGCTATGCCGCAAATTGCGGAACAAAATTACGAAGGGGCTTAGCGAATTTTGCAACGGGTTGGGTTGAAATTCCAGTATCCATGGATAAGTCAATAAAAGAGAGCAACCCAGTTTTCGGCGTGTTTGTTGGCGCAGTTAAGGGGACAGTAAAGGGAATAGTTAGAACAGCTTGTGGAGTATTTGATGCAGTAACATTCCCGATTCCTCCGTACGATAAAACTTGGGTAAGCCCTGAATTCATAGTGAGCGAATAAAAAAGCAAGCAAACTCTGAAATTTTATTTTATTATAAAAAGAGGGATGGAGAAAATTCTGTCCCTCTCTTAATATGTGGGGCAGCTATGAAAAATAAAATTTCAAGGTGGGGCGTCTTTATTTTAATGAGCGTCACAATGATGGGGTGCGCCACCACTGGTTATAGGGAAACTTCTGCCGAAATCGAAAAGAGCTTGGCGGTTGCTTCCACTTTAAGATTTGACGATATCCCTGTTCCTTCAGGTTTTTTACAAATTTCCAACGAATCATTCATATTTCAATCAGAATCCCTTCGCGCCGGGGTCTTAAAATATTCCGGCAAGTCAAGCCCGGATGTTGTAATGCAATTTTATAAAGAGCAGATGTCGCTCTATAACTGGCAATTAATCAATCTTATCGAATACGGCAAAAAACAACTAAATTACGAAAAAACAGGGCAAAGTTGCATCATCACGATTGAAGGGGCTAGATCGAAATCGGTATTGACAATCTCTGTCGGCCCTAAGTCGGAAAGAACGAAAATAGTAAAATAGATACTTCCTCCTCAAGGAAGAGTTTCTGCTGAGGCTGAAAATGCAAAAGTTACTTATATTAGCGATAACGATTGTCATCCTGATAAACTGCAATCCTTTTGCCCATTCCGACACAATAATCTTAAAAGACGGGAGAAAGATAGAGGGTTTTATCGTTGAGGAACAAAAGAACTCTTACCTAGTGAAAATCCCGATAGGCTCAATAAAAGTCAAAAAGGAAAACGTAAGTGAAATTAAACGGCTCCCTCCGGAAGAAAATTATCTAAATTTTGGCAATCAATATCTACTCACGCAAAACTACGACGCCGCATTAGAGCAATATAAAAAGGCGCTGGCAACCAATCCAGATTTCCAACCAGCCAAAGATGCCATTAAAAAAGCTGAAAAGTTAAAAAGGGAAGAGGAGGAAAAAAAGCGTGCAGAACTGGAAAAAAAGGAGCAGGAGCTCTTAGAAAAGAAAGAAAAGGTAACAAGCGGATTTGGCTTTAGTTTAGAGATTGCTGGCGGAAAGTTTAGCGTGCTGGAAACAAAATTGGATTCACCAGCAGAAATAGCTGGCATTAAAGCGTGGGATATAATTGTCCAAATAGATGGGCAACTAACAAAAGATAAACAACTTGAAGAAATTTTAGATTATCTTTTAAAACCAGAAGCGACATCGTATCAATTTACAATCCAACGGGATGTTGATTTGGTTCGCAAACGCATTGAGCATCAAAAACGTTCAGTCGTTGGCGTGGGGATATTTTTAGATGCCGCTGAAGATGGGTTAATAATAAATAGTGTAATAACTGGTGGGCCTGCCGACTTAGCGGGTTTGAAAGCAAAGGATAGGATAATCGCTATTGATGGTAAGCCGACCCAAGGCATATCGTTTGATCAGGCAAGTGGCCTTATTAGCGGGGCTGAATCGACAAGTGTTAAGTTTACTATACAGCGAAATATTGACTTAATAAGAAAATAAAAACTGCAAAAAATACTTGACAAAATTGAAGTTATGTGTTAATTTAAGGAACTAAAGAAAACGGCTTTAACATCATAGATAACTTCAATAATGGCGGGAAGGGAGGGAGGTACTTAAATAGCCGGAGGTTATCAGACTTATGATGATGAGCATATATAGATAGAAACAATTTGGGTTTCTAGAATTCAAACTCTAAAAACCTGTTAGAAATATAAAGAAAAATTTAAAAAGGAGGAAATAAGAATATGAAGTTATTAACCGCGTTCTGCATCGCAGTATTGGCGATTGCTGTTGCAACGCCAGCTTTTGCTGCAGTTCAGAACATAAAAGTAAGTGGCGAGGTCGGTGCCCGTTCGCTCTTCCTTTCAAACTATGACTTGAAGGACGAGTCGTTGGAAAGCACCAGCGTTACAACCCCTCCTGGCGTTGCTGGCTCAGGCCTTGAAATAGCTGACGACGATGACAGCTTTATCCTTTCAACAGTAAAGGTTGGTATTGATGCTGACCTTACGGATAATGTCGCGGCATCGCTTATCTTAGCGAACCAGACAAGATGGGGACAGGGCGCTGCATTTGGAGACATCGACTTAAATACAGCATATGTTACCTTGAAAGAGTTCTTCTATTCGCCGTTGACCTTAAAGATAGGACGTCAGCCCTTAATATACGGGCAGGGCTTAATTGTCGGGCCTGGTATATTTAGGGATCCAGCAGGTGCATTCCCACAGCCAACCGATACGTTATTAGATCCGACACCATTTGGTATAGGGGTGGCCTCACCTCTCGTTCCTGTCTCTGGTCCAATGGGTGCACAATATTCCATTAGCACCAATTATGACGCTATTCGTGCAACATTAGACCTTGACCCGTGGACGATTGATGGCGTATACGCTACAATCAACGAGACGAACGTAGGTATAGCTGGCGCCAATCAAGATGAATATTTAACCGGCGTAAACGTCGGATATAAGTTCGATGTTTACAATGCGGGATTAGAAGGTTATTACTTCTTTAATAAGGACGAGACCTTCAACTCAACTTTAGGGTATGTCAGGCAATCCACTATTACAAGGCTTGGGCAAAACCTTGCGGCAAGAAATGATGCCACAGTTCTTGGCGTAGGGTCCAGATCATATGAACAGCAAGAAGTTCATGTGGTTGGCTTGAGAGGCGACATAACGCCGCTTGAGAGCTTGGTTTTGAGTGGTGAAGGCGCCTACCAGTTTGGTGAACTTCAAGATGATACAGGCCCATATAATGCCACCACGAGCCAAGGTCCACTGGAAAGAGATAGACAAGCATGGGCTCTTAACTTAGAAGGTAACTACGCATGGACAGAGGTTGCTTATAAACCTAACTTAGGTTTGGGATATGTGTTCTTGTCAGGTGAAGAAAGCGGAAATGCCGGCGACTTTGAGGCATGGGATCCGATGTTCAAAGGCAAGTTCTTCTCCGCAATTCGTGACTTTCATGCGGGTGACCAGGCCGATTCGACAATCGATGGTACTGGTGCATTTGGTAGCCAGTTATATTCTACCGTAGATCAAAATGATACCGCTGGCGCTACGAATAGCCATATCCTTTTTGTGGATGGCGGGTTAAAGCCGCTTGAGGACTTGACCTTGAGGGCAAGATACCTTCACTTCTGGTTCCATGAAACGCCAGTTGCCGGAAGGAACAAAAACATCGGCGACGAAGTGGATGCATCTTTAGTATATGATTATACTGAAGATGTCCAAATGGAGTTAACCGGTGCCTGGTTTATTCCCGGCAAATACTATGACCAAGCAACCGAATACAACGGCGTCACCGGCGACTTCAGAAGCAATAATCTCGCAACATCTGTTACCGGTTCAGTTCGCGTTGCCTTCTAACTAGTTTAAGCTACATGTTTTTACCCCCTGGGGTTTTAAATCCCCAGGGGGTTTTTTATTGGGACGTTCCCCAAGGGGACACCCTAATTTTATTGTTAATTATATGCAGATATGATATCCATCATAATTCCAGTATATAACGAAGAAGAAAATTTGGCCTTATTAGCAGAAGGCCTTTTTGAAACCCTAAATAACTTAGGACAAAATTTTGAGGTTATTTTTATAGACGATGGCTCAACAGATAAAGGTCTAGCCACCCTTCAAAATCTGCAAAAAACCCACCCCCAAATCCGAATTATTAAATTTGACCGCAACCATGGGCAAACTGCTGCCTTCGACTGCGGTTTTAAAGCTGCCAAGGGCGATATAATAATTACGATGGATGCTGACCTGCAAAATGACCCCAATGATATACCGAAACTAATTGAAGTATTAAAAGATTGCGATATGGTATACGGGTGGAGAAGAAAAAGACGGGACCCATTCCTAAAATTAGCTGCTTCTAAAGTCGCAAATTACATAAGAAATAAACTGACCGGCGAAGATATAAAAGACGTCGGTTGTTCCCTTAAGGCCTATAAGAGAAAATGTCTTAATAACTTAAAATTATATAATGGAATGCATAGATTTTTGCCTACGCTGGTCAAATTAGAGGGCTTCGAGGTAAAGGAAATAGAAGTATCGCACCGCCCAAGAAAATACGGAAGATCAAAATACAACATTAGAAAAAGACTTATTTGGCCATTTCTGGACCTATTGGCTGTCAGGTGGATGAAGAAAAGGCAATTAAGATATAAATGGGAGGAGATATGAAATTAGATTTCTGGCTTATATTCGGATTTCTTGGTCAATTTATGTTTTTTATGAGATTCTTGGTTCAATGGCTCGTCTCTGAAAAAAGAGGGGAGAGCGTTATACCGATTGCCTTCTGGTACTTCAGCATTTTAGGCAGCGTTATAATTCTTGCTTACGCTATACATAGGCTTGATCCGGTCTTTATGTTAGGGCAATCTGTTGCATCCGTGGTCTATATAAGAAATATTATGTTAGTATACAAGAAAAAACGGGGCACTATTGCATAAAGTACTTCCTCCGATAATAACGATATTTTTGATCTGCTGCATTCTATTTTTTTTAGGGTTAGGTAACAGAGGTTTATGGGTGCCGGATGAGACGCGATACGTCGCTGTCGCAAAAGAGATGGTAAATAGCGGTGATTGGATTACGCTTCGCTTAAACGGCGTAATCTATCGTGAAAAACCACCTGTCTTTTTTTGGCTCATATCCGTCTTTAGCATACTATTTGGCAAATTTTCCGAGTTTTCAAGCCGTTTTCCATCGGCAATTGCAGGGCTTGGGTGCGCCTTAGTAACTTATCTTTTCGCCAAAAAATTGTTTGACAATAAAGTTGCACTCTTATCTAGCTTGATCCTTATCACTTCACTTGCTTACCTCGGCGCATCGAGGTGGGTGATTTTAGACCCACTATTGACATTCTTTGCGGTATCGGCAATTTATCTTTTTTACGTCGGTTTAACACAACAAAACAAAAGATTAATAGCCTATGTTTTTGCATTCGCTTTAATGGCGTTGGGGACTCTGACAAAAGGACCTGTTGGATTTATTTTACCTCTCCTCGTAACAATAATATATGCATCTTTTGAAAAAAAATTACGCTCTTTCTTTACAAAGGAGTGCTTATTAGGATTTCTTTTATTCCTTTTAATAATATTATCTTGGTTAATTCCGGCTTGCCTTAAAGGGGGAGAGGCCTACGCAAAGGAATTGCTTTTAAAGCAGATATTTGGCAGATATTTTAAGGCCTTTAGCCATAAGGAACCGCTCTATTTCTACTTCGTAAGATTCCCGGCAGAGTTCCTGCCTTGGACGGTTTTCCTGCCTTCGGCGACAGCATTCCTTCTCAAAAATAAGATAAAAGAAGCCAACGTTAAATTCATCTTCATATGGTTCGCTACAATTTTCTTATTTTTTACGTTTTCTGCGTCAAAAAATGATCTCTATATCTTGCCGGCATATCCCGCTGCTTCTATGGCAATTGCATATTGCTGGGAAAACGGGTTGAGCAAAAAATGGCGGCCTTTTTTTATCTATATAATTGCTTTTATGGTAATCCTCAATACAATTTTAACTTATCTTATCCTGCCGTATTTCGATAAATATAAATCTACGAAATATTTTTCACAAAGTATTACCAAATACCCAAAACCAAACCAGCAATTAACGACGTTTCAAACAAGTCCCGTTCATTGGCTATTTTATTGCAACCGAAGACAAATAGAAGAAATAGACGACTATAATAAATTGAATGAGTATTTAAAATCTAAGGAAAGGGTCTTTTGTATTATAGAAAATAATAAGTATGAAGAATTTAAGCGTTCTTATAAAGTAGACGCCCATTTATTGGATAGTGCCCGATTTGGGCGAAAGAAGACTTTCGCAATAATATCAAACAAGGTTAAATAAATGTCGGATAACCCTCTTTACGTAGCATTTGTTTGGCATATGCATCAACCGCTATACAAAGACTTAATAAGCGGCAAGACAACGCTTCCATGGGTAAGGCTTCACGCTATTAAGGACTACCTTGATATGGTCCAACTCTTACAAGACTTCCCGAATTTACATCAAACTTTTAACCTCACCCCATCGCTGCTTGAACAGCTTGACGGATTATTAGAGCCGAATTCTCAAAAAGATAAATTTTTTGAACTAACTTTGAAAAGTCCCCAGGGTTTAACCGAAGACGAAAAGATATTTTTGTTACAGAACTTCTTTATGGCCAATTGGGAGACGATGATAAGGCCTATCCCTAGATATTGCGATCTTCTGGCAAAGAGGGGAAGATATTTCTCGACCGAAAGGATACCGACTATTTTAAAGCGATTTAACCATCAAGATTATTTAGACCTGCAGGCGCTGTTTAACCTCGCATGGTTTGACCCATCGTATAGAGGAAAAGATACGCAGATTAAGGAACTGGTTAAAAAAGGCAAATACTATTCCGAGGAAGATAAAAGATTAATTTTAGATAAACAACTAGAGATTATACGCCAGATTATCCCGGCCTATAAAAAAATGCAGGACGATGGAATAATCGAAATTTCGACCACTCCTTTTTACCATCCGATTTTGCCCTTGCTGTGCGATACGGATATCGCAAGGATTTCATGTCCCGATATTAGATTACCTAAGGTTCATTTTCGCTACCCTAAGGATGCAAAATCTCAGATAAATGCGGCGATTAAATATTATATCGAAAAGTTCGGCAGGCCCCCGCGTGGTATGTGGCCATCCGAAGGTTCTGTAAGCGAAGAGGTAATCGACCTTGCGATTGAGGCGGATTTAAGCTGGGTTGGATCGGATGAAGAAATACTATTTAAGTCCTTAGGCAAAAATAAAACCGATGAAGGATTATATAAGCCCTATACAATACAACGAAAATACGGCGAAATTACATTGATATTTAGAGATAAGACGTTATCGGATTCGATCGGATTTATATATCAAAGCTGGCCAACCGAAAACGCCGTCTCAGATTTAATGTACCGCCTTCATGCTATCCGCGAAACACTTTCAAAAGTTAAAACGACAAGTTTGGTTTCAATAATTTTGGACGGCGAAAACCCCTGGGAATACTATCCAAATGACGGAAGGGATTTTTTAACCACTTTATATAAAACTTTGGGCAATGACCCAAAGTTAAAATTGGTAACGGTCTCGGAGTTTTTGCAAAACTATCCGCCAGTAAGCAAATTAGAAAAATTGTATCCCGGCTCCTGGATAAATGCGAATTTTGCTATTTGGATTGGACAAGATGAAAAAAATCTCTCCTGGGAATATTTAGCGGAAGCCAGGAAAGCCCTTGAGGGCTACGAAAAGCAACACCCTGATGAGTCATCTTCTGAAAAATTAAAAAGGGCGCGGAAAGAGATTTACATCGCAGAAGGCAGCGATTGGAACTGGTGGTATGGGGATGACCATTCTTCAGCAAACGACGAAGAATTTGACAGGCTCTTTAGAACCCATATTTCAAACGTTTACAAATTACTTGGGCTAAAACTACCCGAATATCTCTCAATTCCGATAAAGGTTAAAAAGACAAAAATATTAAGAGAACCTTTGGCATTGTTAAAACCTGTAATCGATGGGATTGATACAAATTATTTTGAATGGATTAATGCTGGTTTAATCGATGCGAGCAAATTCGGTGGAACCATGCATCAAACTGAGACGATTATTAGGCAAATGTATTTTGGCTTCGACCTGGAAGCGTTATATTTTAGATTTGACTTTTCTCTGCCAGCCGAAGCAGAGGATAAGCAGGATCTAACTCTAAACTTACTAATAATAGAAAAGGGGATAAAAATAGTTTTGCCTCTTTCACAAAAAGGCGACGTAATCGAATATACAATTTTTGAACAAAAGCGGGATGGCAGTTGGATCGAAAGTAAGAAAGAAGAAAGCGCTAGTTTCAATAAAATTCTGGAGTTAGCGGTTAAATTTAAAGATATTAAAAGCGAAGGGGGTGAAAAGCTAAAATTTTTATCCACAATTGAGCGAGCCGGTTTAATTATCGAAAGGTGTCCAGAATTTGGGCCTTTACAAATCATCTTACCGCGCGCTGATTATGAATCTCAACTTTGGACAGCATAAGAGGTTTTTCTATCGCAATTCTTGACAGTATGTTAAATAGGGTATATACTTAAAATGAAATGAAAATATTTTTCATTTTTATAGCGGTAGTTTTATTTGTGATTTACATCCTTTCCTCAAAGGAAGAAAGAAAAATTAAAGGGAAACGCGAGCCTAAAGGAAAGCTTGAGGAATATTGGTCGGGAAAGGAAAGGAGAAGGGTCGAACGTCTTGAGGCGATGCTAGATGTCGAATATAAGTTTTTGAAATCGCCCAAATTAAAATTAACCACGAGCAGTAGGGACATAAGCGAAGATGGAATATGCATCTTAGCATATGAGATATTGCCGAGGGACTCAATGGTAGAGTTAGAAATAGCTATCCCTAGCGTAAAAGAACCTGTTCACGCACAAGGAAAAGTTGTTTGGTGCGAAGACACAGGCCAACTGGACGCAAACGGGAAAAGGTCATTTTTAACAGGCATAAGATTTGTTGAGATAGACGGTAAAGATAAAACTAACCTCGTCAATTACATAACTTCTCATCTAACATCGAAGGAAGGGCAATAACAAATTAAACCTGTCCATCATGTTATAGCATCCGGAGCGATAAGCGTTGCTTGCTTTTGGATGACCGGTTCAAAAGCATTAGCGGTCTCAAATTTTCTCACGGGCGTATTTATAGATATAGACCACTTTCTCGATTACTACCTCAGCAAGGGTTTTTCGACTAAATTTAAAATAGTCGATTTTTATAACGTTTGTATGAATTATGAACTTACCAAACTTTATGTCTTTCTCCATTCTTTTGAACTATTGTCAATTTTATGGATAATTGCAATCGCACATCCAGCAAATCTAATTTGGTGGGGGATAGCGATAGGCGCATCTCAACATTTAATTTTTGATGTGACCACAAACCTGATAAAACCATTAGGATATTCCCTTACCTTTCGTTTAATTAAGAAATTTAATATGAAAGAGCTAATGAAGCATGAACCTTAAAGACGAAAAAGAGATCAGCTGTCGCATAACTAATACAATCATTAACTACGCCAAAAAGGAAAAAGGCAATTTGGGGGACATCCTTAAGGATTTGGAGTATACCGAAGAATACTTGACCAATCCAAACAACTGGATTTCTCACGAGACATTCGACATCATATGCGCTCGCGTAAAGGAGCTATTCAAAGATAGCGAGATCTTATTTAAAATCGGCCTTGCAATCGAAAAATTAAGAAGCGCGGGCGTCTTAGATTATGTTGTCCGTCTCATAGGCGATCCACAATATATAATAAAGAAAGCCCCAAAATACAATATATATTTTGATAGGATATCGACGTTGTCAGTGTTAGAAAGTGTCCCAACGAGTGTTGTAGTTAAAATCGCTCCCCTCCCAGACCATACCATAAGTAAGGACCTTTGTTATTTTGCAGCCGGTGTGCTAGCTGCCATACCGCAGATACAACGACTTAAAGAAGTTAAAATCGTTGAAAAGGAATGCTGTGTCCCTATAAGCAGTGCCGGAGTAATCAAAGATAAGTTCTATAAAGTGGATAGCACAAATTATGTCTGGCAATATGATGAAGAGGATATAAAAGAAGAGAAAGGAGAAATTATTGGTAGGTTAAATCCAAACGGGACATTCAGAGTTGGCGAAACTACCTATGGGGCTTCCGCATGTATATATCATTTATCTTGGTCTCACCGCAAAAACCTGTTACAAAAAATTTACTTTAACCTATGTCAAAAGCCGCAATTATTGGAGACAACGGTAAATGAATTAGGGGAAGTTAACGAATTTCTCGAAAGAAAGTGCGATGAGTACTACCAAAATCTTTTGGACTTTCAAAGAGCATATGTGGAAGCTATCTCTTCCTTTATTTCCTCGGTTGATGCTAAGGATCCGTATACGAAAGACCACTCTAAAAATGTGGCATTTTATGCTGTTGAGATGGCTAAGGAGATGGGCTTACCCGCAAACGAGGTAGAAGATATAAGAAAGGCCTGTCAACTTCACGACTTGGGAAAGATAGGTGTTCCACATTCCATTATAACAAAGCCGGGTAAACTTACAGAAGAAGAGTGGAAAATGATAAGGAAGCATCCAGTGTTTGGCGCCGAACTTATAAGGCCAATGGCATTTTTAAAGAATATACTTCCTATGTTAAGGCAGGATCATGAAAGATACGATGGCAATGGCTATCCCGATGGTTTAAGGGGAGATGAAATTTGCATCGGTGCACGGATAATAGCGATAGCCGATGCATATGACGCAATGGTTAGCGGCCGTTCTTATAGGTCGCCTATTCCAAAAGAGCAAGCCGTTGAAGAATTAAAAAGATGCAGCGGCACGCAATTCGATCCCAAAATAGTAGATGTTTTTCTAAGGATATTAAACAGGGAAGCGTCATCCAGGGCTAAATCGAAGGTCGCTAACTAATTCTAGGAGTAAATTAAATTGGACATTTTAGAAATAATCAAAGGCAGAAGATCGATTCGCGCCTACAGTAATAAAAGCATCCCTAAAAATATAATCGAAGAATTAAAGGAATCGCTTATTTGGGCACCAAGCGCAGGAAATGTACAGGCAAGAAAATTTTATTTTATTTCCGACCAGGATATAAAAAATAGATTAGTAAACGCTGCTTTAGAGCAAGCTTTTATTTCTGAAGCTCCGCTGGTTATCGTTGCATGTGCGGATTTGACGATAGAGAAATATTATGGAAAGCGCGGTAGCGAACTATACGCCCTCCAAGACATCGCTGCCTCCATACAAAATTTAATGTTGCTTTGCTACGAGCGTGGATTAGGTAGTGTTTGGATAGGGGCTTTTAACGAAGGTGAAGTAACTAAAATTTTAAACCTTCCATCAAATCTACGACCCGTATCCTTAATTCCGGTAGGGTACCCGCTAAAGTCGCCTAATCCGCCCAAAAGGGTTCGCAAAGATTCAGCAATAATTGAGATATAAAGATGAAAAAGAAAGATATAATTAGAAAGATACTCTTAGGTTTGGGCTTCGATTGTGACGATGGACATAGAAGGATTACCGTAGGGGAGAACTTCCGATTATACGGAGGTTCAAAGGCAACCCATGAAATTATGAAAGAGAAGGCGATAAAATTCAATGAACAATTAAAGAAACGAGGTAAAACCCTAAACGAAATCTCAACAAAAGAGGTCTATGATATAGCGCATAAAATCGGGCTTAAACCGCTTGAGCGCAAAAAGGGGGACGAATAAATGGGATTGCCAAGAAAACTTAGGTCAAGAAGAAGGAGAAAGCGCTTTTCAGGTAAGGCTCATCGAGGTAAAAAGTAACGTTTAGAACAAAACAATAAAATTCTAAACAAAGGAGATACGAAATGGGTGAATTCTTTTCAGTGAAAAAGAGTGGGGAAATAGCCGTTATGACGATCTTAAAAGAAGAGATAACTATGTACGAAATCGATAAAGTAAAAAACGAATTTTCAGAAGTTATTGAAAAGGAATCGAAGAATTTGGTCGTGGACTTCAAAAAATTGGCGTTTATGTCTTCCTTGGTTATGGCAGCTTTGGTTTTCGTACTTAAAAAAGTAAAAGAAAAAAATGGAAAATTAAAATTTTGCGAATTAAAGGGTAAAGTAAAGGAGGTGTTTGAAATCACAGATCTAGACAAAGTTTTTGAAATTTATCCTACCGAAGATGAGGCAATTGCCAAATTTAGCGAAGAGGGAATTAAAACTTAGCCATTTATGAAGAGCAGAATCAAGGATATCCCCATTGAAATAGTCCTAACGGCCGGCAAATATTTAAAAAACAATTTAGGGAAGGTTAGGAAAACAAGATTAAAAGGCGCTATTGATCTTGTAACGGACATAGATCGTAGGGCAGAAGAGATGATAATAAAAGCCTTACAAAGGTATTTTCCCGCTGACGGCTTTCTGTCAGAGGAAATAGGTGAAATTAAGGGGGAATCTAACTTCAGATGGGTCCTCGACCCGCTTGATGGAACTACGAATTACGTACACGCCTTTCCTTTTTATGCGATTTCAATAGCGTTAGAAGAGAAGGGCAGACCCATATTCGGATTGGTTTATGACCCTGAACGTAATGAATTATTTTCAGCTGAGTTAAATTGTGGTGCTTATTTAAACGACAAAACGATAAGGGTCTCAAGGACTTCGCAACTTAGCAAAAGTTTGCTTGCCACGGGTTTTTCCTATAAGATACGCGAACTTAAAGATAACAATATCTCCCACTTCAAAGATTTTTTATTTACTGCCCAAGCTGTCCGTAGGGCAGGCTCGGCAAGCCTTGACCTTTGCTATGTTGCCTGTGGACGATTTGATGGGTTTTGGGAATTAGAGCTAAACCCTTGGGATACAGCTGCCGGATGGTTAATCGTAGAAGAAGCAGGCGGAAAAGTCACTACTTTTAGCGGCGGAAATTACAATTATTACCTAAAAGAGATATTGGCATCGAACGGAAGAATTCATAAAAAGATGTCTCAAATTTTGATGCGTGAAATTAAGGGATAAAAACGATGGCAATACAATGCAAAAAATGTGGCAAGCAATATGACGTTGTCTTATTCCAGTTCGGAAATTCTATAAATTGCGATTGTGGGGAAACCGTGTTTTTAAGCCATTATAAAATAGAAAGAAGGGGAGAAGAATCAGAGCTGATCCGTAAAGTTTATCAAAAACTTCAAATCAACGAAGAGGATTTAAAGGTAGGGGAATTGCAGAGATTAGCAAATAGGGTGTGCTTCCTCATCGTTAGCACCGATTATCCTGAGGTTGATATAGAGATAGAAAAAGAAAAAGTCAAAAAAAGATGTCAGGATTTATTTCCAGACAAGATGGATCTCTACGAAATGATATACGAATCTCGGTTTAAACGCCTCTGGGAACAATTCAGGTGCTACAAGCAAAATCAATTGCTATAATCGGCGCATCGAATAACCGAAATAAATTTGGCAATAAAGCGGTAAGGGCCTACCTAAAAAAAGGATATAAGGTCTACCCAATACATCCGTTGCTTGAAACCGTAGAGGGCATTAAGGCCTATAAGAGCGTTTTAGATGTACCGGAAGACATTGATATCGCAAGTTTTTATGTTCCACCATCAGTTGGATTAAAAGTCATCGAAGAAATTGTAAAAAAAGGCATTAAAGAGATATATCTAAATCCCGGTGCCGAAAGCGAGGAATTGGTTATGAAGGCAAAAAATCTCGGTATAAATGTTATCCAAGCCTGCAGCATCTTGGCAATCGGAATGCGCCCAACAGAATTATAATTTATGAAAAGATCGAATAAGCGTCTGCTGAGCATATTTTCCTTGGTAGGCGCTTTAATTTTTGGCTTAGGGGCTTATGCATATAATATAAATATAGAATCTAAGCCCCAAGTGTCTTTAGAAGTCCAAATTTTACCTGCAAATAAATCCTTAAGGATAGGGGAGAGGTATACATACCTTGTCAGATGGATGGGTATTCCTATAGGATATACCAGCCTTCATGTAAAGGAAATTGTTAAATTAAACGGCAGAGAAACATATCATATTATTGCAGAAGCCGAATCAAACGAGTTTTTGTCTAAGTTTTATAGAGTAAAGGACGTTGTTCACACCTATATTGATAAGGAGGAATTATATTCGGTACGTTTTGAAAAATATCAGTATGAAGGTGGCTACAGGTCCGAAGAAATAATAGAATTTGACCAAAATAACCACCGGGCAACCTACAAATCGCTTTTGAACAAGTCTATAAAAGAGTTTGAAATTCCAGAGAAGGTCCAAGATGCTGCTTCATGTTTTTATTATTTTAGGCTTTTAGACGTTGAGGTCGGCAAATCCTATTTTTTGAATGTAAACTGCGATGAAAAAAACTGGCAACTTGAGGCCAAGGTGCTGGATGCAAAGCCAATAGAATTGCGCAAAATCGGGGTTATAAACGCCTTTATTGTTGAGCCATATCCCAAATTTAGGGGTTTTTTCGTCAAAAGGGGCAGAGTTTGGGCTTATTTTAGTGCCGATGAGGGAAGAGTCCCGCTTTTGTTTAAAATGCAGTCTCCTTGGGGCATTGTGACGGGGGAGATTACGAATTACTCCAAAAGCATTAAAAAATGAACGGAGGGGAAAATGGTGGAAAGTATCCTAAGACAAAAACATTTCGATAAACAGTATGTTTTACGTCTCCCGAGCGCTTTACTTGAAAAACTTAATTCTGCATCAAAAAAAATAAATAAACCCATCAGTCAAATTATACGTGAAGCTATTGAGGATTACCTAAAGAAAATATAACTTTTGGCGACGTGTTCAACCTTTGCTTTTTTCCTTCACGCAATGCGCCTATAATATATCTTATGTTAAGTAGTGGAGCACAGAGAATAAGCTGTGTATAAGGCCTGTTCTGCCTGGCGTTCCTAGACCTAAAGTGCTTCTGGCTTGTATTGCTTTCTGTCATTGTGAGCCCGCTAGCACCTCATTTTAACTGTTTTTAAGGCTAATTTGCTTGTTTATTCTTCCGGTAAGGTAAATGGATGGATTTTTCAAGGGGCTATTTTTATAGGCCTCTCCCCCGCTAACGCCCTGATTTTGGGCATTTTTGGGCTAAGTTGGACATATACTTTTAAGGTGGGCGGGGCGCATATTGAACGAGTTTTGCAATTATTTATGTATAACGAACTCTTCGCCGAAAAGTATATTATTTAGATAACCAAACCCAATAAGGTGGATTGGGATTTAATACAATTTTTTTAATACAAAAAATCATAGCAAATAAAGTTAGATAAAACGGCCAAATTGAAAATGAAAGTAACGAAGCTAGGGATGTTTTAATTTTGCTTCCAGATGGTGATACAGCATATAAATCGGAAGCAACTACTTTACCGTTATGCAATTTTTCTATAAATTTATTATAAGAACTACGGAACATTCTTTCGAGGGCAAGATAGTATGCATCAAGAATTAAAAAAAGAATAGTAGGCATTACTGCAATCAAAGCATATTGAGGTTTACCTTTGTCTGCTACAATAACTAAAATAGCTGAAACCAACGTTATACACCACGCTTTACATGAAGCACTATTTGAAGCCATTCTTTGGATAACAGATTGTGTAATTTCCAAATGTATTTGGATAGCTTGTGAATCTTTTTCAGAGGAATTTGTCATCTTACTCTATCTAATAGTTTTCTCTAATTTTTATCGCTTCCTCAACCCAATCTGTTAAGTGGTCTTTGATATAGCCATAAACATACGTACCTGTTGAAAAAGGTGGATCGTAAGCTTTAACGATACTGGAAAGTTTTTTACCATCCTGATTCATTGTTAAATAGTCAAATGGATTGTTGCCTTTTGCGGATTGCTTGCCTTCTCTATCCTCAAGATTGTGAATATAAATTCCCAGTACACCCTTATCGTCGTTCCAAGTCTTTTTAATTTCATAGGTAATCCATTTCCTTCCGGCTGTGTTTGTTCCAATAAGAATAACTGAGCAAGACTTTCCGTCTAACTGTTCATTAATCCATCTTTTTATTGCCTCGTCTCCGCCGCGCGTTATTTGTTCCCAATCGTTATCTGATACTGGCGCATTTCCCTCAATAACCCCCATATTTCTCACCTGAGATGCTCTCCAATTATCTGGTTTGTAGTGAAAGCTATAGAAAACTTTTCGAGCCATATTTTCCTCCTTGTATACCTCAAAAAAGAGGCCCTACAGGAAAAGTATCTCCCGGTAGGGCCTATTTAAGTTTATCTGTGAAAATGATACGTTCCGACTATCCTACCAGGTCCTGGAGTTCTAACGTAATGTCCACCCCAACCATCTAAACCACCGCTATGAGCAAAACATTCGCTGGTCATAACGCCTAAACTAATCAACATCATAATAATTATTATTAATTTCTTCATTTTACACCTCCTTTCCTCTCATTTTATGTCCATGTTTTCAAAGGGCACTTGACTCGGATCCTGACAAATGATCTCAACAGGCGGTTTCCAATAAGCAAAGGCTTTATCCACGGTTACTAAAGCGAACATCGCCAGAATTGCTATAATTATCTTTTTCATCTTTAACCCTCCTTTCATTAAAGAATAGAGTCAGAACTGTTAAAAATCTAACAAATAATTTTTGGCGCTCTATTTTTCATCCTGTATAATAATAGAGTTGCAAAGCTGTCTAATTTAACAAAAAAGAGGCATTTCTTAAACGCCTCTTTTTTGTAACTCTTTATAATACTATAGGTTACGATTTGCTACTTCAACGTGCTACCAGTTTTAAACTCTACTTCTTTTAATAATTCCTCCGTTTCTTTATAGTCAAACATACATCTATCTTTTCCAATTTCATTACCTATCTCCAAAGCCTCTTTTAGATATTTTACTGCTTTATCAAAATCACCTTTTTTTGTAACATAATTCCCCTAAATCTGCTAAAGTCTCAGAAAGAGAAATTCCTCCACCTTTTCTACGGATAACGAGGGCTTTTTCAAAATAAAGTAATGCTTGATCGAAATCTTTTTTTTCCAAATATATCTCTCCCAAAACATTGTAATCAACACCTGCTTCATAATAGGCACCAACACTTTCATCGAGTTCTAATCCCAATTTATAATACTTAATCGCTTCGTCTAATAATCCTTTGTAACGATATACTTCTCCAATGTTTGTATAACACTGAGCCATTCCGTTTAAATCTTCAATTTCTTTATAAATTTTAAGGCTTTTCTTTGTATACCGAAGT
>JBDRDF010000021.1:0-3250 GCA_043821025.1 Candidatus Omnitrophota bacterium | reverse complement strand
AATCTTCCCCAGGCAAGGTCTGAATTCGAGGTCATTTTGAAAGAGTATCCGACAAATGTGGATTTGTGCGCTACTGCACTTTTTACGATAGGAGCTATCCACGAAAGGGAAAACAACTGGGACAAGGCGATGGAGACCTTTAATAAACTTACGAGCGATTATCCAACTACATATAGCGCTCTTCAGGTCCCGCTTTATATAGCACAACATTATAAGAATAAAGGACAAGTTGCGGAGGCCGATGCCGCTTATGCGGCAGCGCTTGAGAAATACCAAAAAATCATTAAGGATAATTCGAAGACATTCGGGGCTGTTGTTGTGGAGGATTTTGCTATTGCTTGTTATACAAATCAAAAGAAGTGGACCGAAGCGGTAGATTATTTAGACAGTTTAATTCGCGATTATCCCGACACCCAATTGGCACCGAAATCGCTTTTTACCATAGGCGTTATTTATCAAAGTCAATTGAAAGAGCCTCAAAAGGCGCTTGAATATTACCGTAAGTTAATCGATGAATATCCTAAAAGTTATTTAGCAAAGCCAGCCGAGAAACAAATCGAACAAATCACAGGAGCATCGCCTCGTGAATAGGGCAATGGAAAATAATAAGAGGGGTGTCCCCTTGGGGAGCGTCCCCTTTTTTCTTTTAGTTTTGGTTTACTGGCCAACTTTTCTGTGGATGAAGGCGAGATTCTTAGAGGCGGATTCGTATTATTCGCACGGTTTTTTGGTCCCTTTGGTTTTTCTATTTTTGATTTGGACGAAACGCGAGGATTTAAAGAAATCTAAAATCGCCCCATTAAATGTGGGGCTTTTCCTGTTAATTCCAGCCCTTCTATTGCACCTCATCGCTTACCGGTGGGGGATAAATTTCGTTTCTGGTTTCTCTTTTATAATCGCTCTGTTTGGTCTTTTGCTTTACCTATTTGGTCGAGAGGTTACCCGCCATTTGGCATTTGCGCTATGTTTCCTTGTTTTTATGGTGCCTTTACCGCAGGTTATGATAATTCATATAAGTTTTAAGATGAAGATATTCGCTGCGCAGGTTGCCACGTCGGTTATTAATTTAATGGGAATACAAGCTGTCAGAGATGGCAGCAAAGTTATTCTCCCAAATACTGCCCTAACCATCGGCGACCCTTGTAGCGGATTGAGGTCTCTAATTTCGCTTACCGCCCTAGGGGCGCTCTACGCATATTTGGCGAAGTTATCTAGATTTAGAAGGATAGTTTTGTTTTTGGTTTCAATACCGTTGGCTTTGCTTGCTAATATTATAAGGATAGTTTTGCTTTTGATCGTCGCCTTCGTCTATGGTTCCAAAGTCGCAACGGGAAAATTTCACGATATCTCAGGAATTTTATTGTTTGTCATTGCATTGACCGGCTTGATAATTGCAGGGAGAATCCTCTCATGGGAGAAAGAAAAAGTAATTTCATAATAGCCATAATCTTATTGGGATTGGCCGCCTTGGGGGTTTTATTTGTGTCCAACTTGAAGAAAATACCCATGCCCGAGAGTAAATTATTGAATTTTCCGATGCAGCTTGGTTCTTGGACAGGTAAAAATTTGCCGATGGATAAGAGGGTATTTGAAATTTTAGGTACCGATAAGGTCCTGCTCAGAGAATATACGAATTCACAGAATGAGAAGGTCTGGCTTGCTGTTGTCTATGGGGAGCAGAATAGGCAAAGTTTCCATCCGCCGGAATACTGTTATTTAGGCAGCGGAAGCGTAGAATTACTGGACAAAGGTAAGACAGCTATTAAGCTTAATGAGGCAGAGTCGATGACCGTTAATAAGCTGCTTTTTCAAATGGGCAAAAACAAGCAACTCGTGCTTTATTGGTTTACTGCGGGGAATAAGATGACCGAAAATTACTACAAGCAACAGATATATTTCGTATTGGATGAGATAAAATATAGAAAGAGTAGCGGAACGTTGGTCAGAGTTTCCACGACCGTAACCAACGATGATACAAAAGCGGCTCTCGAAAGGAGCGAGCGTTTTATCCGCGAAGCCTTCAAACTCCTCCCTTCCTACCTATAAAATTTTACCCAAAAAAAGCAAAAAATTTATCTTGACAGAAGCAAAATATATGATAAAATTTTAGCAATAAGGAAATCGATTTCCCAACTTAGGGCATAAGTAATCTTTTAAGCCCTATTTTTTAAGGTTATTAAGGAAAACGATTTACCTAATATATATAGAAAGGGGGTGAAAACAAAAATATGAAAAACTTAGTTTTAGCGACTTTTGTATTGGGTATAGCATTGGTTGGTCTGCAAGCACAAGCTTCCGCCAATCTTCTAACCGATCCTTCATTTGAGAACTACAGCGGTGCTTGGGTTGGGCTGAACTGGACTTCGTCACCTTGGTATGGCGGCGGCGGTTGCGGCATTGAGAACAACACCGATATCGGTGGTGGTGCAGGCATAAACAATGCTCACGCATCTGACGGATTAAGATCAGCTTTGTTATACCAATTCGGTGATGGGAGCGATGGCAGCACATGGTCCTACGGCGTAATTGGTCAGAAAAACATTGCCGTTACCGGAAACACCACTTACACCGCCTCCGCTGTTGCTAAAAGACTTGACGGCATAGAAGGTGCGCAGGCTTACCTAAAGATTAGCTGGTTAAACAGCGCTGGGGCATTAATCTCGGGGGGCTCAGGTTCTTCACAGCTAACTAATGGCGCTCCAGTAAACACCTGGATACCGCTTAGTGACAACTTTGTATCGCCAGAAACAGCGGCTAAAGCCAAATTCGAAGTGGTTTTTGACAGAGCTTCGACTTTAACAGGAGATCCGGCGGACATCGTCGTTGATACTGCCAGCTTTGATGTTATTCCCGAACCTGCCAGCTTACTACTTCTCGGCAGCGGTTTGGTGGGTCTTGTGGCGTTTAGCAGAAGGAAGAAGAGCTAAACTCTAAAATAATAAGGGGCTTGTCTGCTTTCGTTTTACGCTCCAGATTTTAACGGAAACGAAGCCCCTTATTTTTACTTGACGTAATCGGATAAAGTAGGTATAACATTAACTAAAAGGAGGTGTGAAATGAGGGGAAAGGTATTAGTGCTGTTTGCAATTGCAATTTTTAGTATTATGGTTGCTCCAAAGCAGGTTTTCGCTGAGGAAGAGCCACTTCTTGTTGCAAATTTCTCAGGTCATCCTAATGATTTAGGAGGCGAGGTTGGGGTGTATGGTTCACTTGAGCCAAATTGGGACGAGAAAGCCACTACTCCATATAG
>JBDRDF010000020.1:0-21372 GCA_043821025.1 Candidatus Omnitrophota bacterium | reverse complement strand
ATATTCGGCCGAATCCCCGCGGAAATTATGAAAAAGTCAGCTTCTAATTTACCCATCTCTTTTGAAAGTAAATATTTTTTTGTCCCCTCTAAAAGAATTTGACTACACGCAGTTCCTAATATTACCTCGATACCAAGCTTTTCGATACGGGACTGCAAAATCTGGGCACCTTCTTCATCCAACTGCCTCGGCAACAGTCTAGAAGCAACCTCTATTATTTTAACTTTTAGTCCTAAGGTATTTAGTGCGCGTGCCGTCTCAAGCCCTAACAAACCTCCCCCTATCACTACCGCTTTTCTTTTATTGCGGGAATATTCTCTAATCCTCAAAACATCCTTGATGTTCCTTAAAGTAAAAACCCCTTCTGACTTCACACCTTCTATTGGCGGTACAAACGGAGAACTTCCATTTGCGATAAGTAATTTATCATAATTATATTTGCTCGAATCCTCTAATATTAGTTCTTTCGAAGAGACATTTATCTTTTGAATCCTTTTTCCTAAAATTACCTCAATATTTTTATTTTTAAACCATTCATCGTTATATGGGAACAACTGGTTTAAATCCGTTTTTTCAGAGAGTAACTGAATTAACCGCGGACGCGGGTAATAATGATACTCCTCACCGGTAAAAATGGTCAGCTTTTCTTTCGGAGCATCTTCGGAAATATATTTAGCAGCGGAAATACCGCAAATGCCATTTCCTACAATGGCTATCTTCATATTAAGTCATTTTGTCGGTTATGTTCTGGGCGCGTTGAAAAGATATATTTATATCTTTTCAAACAGCTCCTTGTGCCCTACCTCTTCGCCTAAGATGTGGCAGATGAGTTGATATGTAACATGGTCTTTACCCTGCGTTTTAGAGGCGATCTTGTTATAAACATCGATTGCTCCCGCTTCAGCTTCTAATACAACCTTTATTATATTCTTATAATCAGAAGTGCCTTTAGGTGGTTTAGGATACGGGGCATTAGCATTCTTCTCCAATTCCATTGGATGAGCAATAGGAATCCCGCCAAGTTCCAATATCCTATCTGCAATTTCACCCGCATGCTCTGCTTCATCTTTGGCAATCTTTCCTAAAAACCTACTCATGTCCTTACAACGTGGCCCGGTAACAGTCCTTGCCATATACCAGTAAGAATAGTAGGCGAGCCATTCATCGGCGTATGCTTTGTTTAAATCTTTAATTAAATTCCTTACACTTAATCCTGTAATCTTTGTCCCTTCTTTACCCATTTTTAAAACCCCTTTTCTTTTTTGGCATTATATCAGCCGCCTTCCATTACCCTACCTTCTTCTTTTACGAACCAACCAGCGGTATCCGAAAGGAACGAATACGCCTCCTCCAATAAATCGTAATGAAGCTCCTCCTCTGCCTTAAGTCTATTATAAAAAATTTTAGCAATCGCAACATTCGTGGCTTTTGCTTGCTCATTATAAAAATCATAGCTAGATTTTTCTTTCTTCATCGCTAATTTTATCGCCTCAAGATTAGAGGGATCAGCCTTAAGATGCTTTCTCTCGCTTTTCGATAAAGGTTTAAATATTAATTTCATGCTTGCTTTTGTTAGTTTTGAGATGGGTTTCCTAAAATCAGACCAGTTCCTCTCTCCCTTAAGACCTTCGTGTATTTCGGATATCCGCTCTATGTGTTTGAGCTCTTCGTCGGCGAGCGAGGACAATAATCTTTTCGCAGGTAAATTTTTTGCCTCTTTGCTTGCTTTGAGGTAGAATGCGCGACCGTCTTCTTCTAATTTTATTGCGGCTTCTAAGATTTTAAGGTCTGACTTCGGCATGACTTAATCGGATTAACCATACCTATAAAGGATACCAAAACCGCCCTGAGGATATTTCCAATCGACATTTAGAAGTTCATCACAGATTGTGTGGCAGGTCCCGCATTCAAGGCATCCATCAACTGATACATGGGCTATGCCATTTTCGTCGATCGTCCAACAATTTGAAGGACAACCTATGGAGCATTGCTTATCAACGCACTTTAAGCATAAATTTTCATTTATCACCTTGATGTGCGGTTCAGTACCAGGCTTAAATCTATTCACAAATAACTTGTCTTCTATGCTCGTCATCGCTAATTTTTCTTATGAAAGGATATCATATCCGATTAAATTTATCAAGCATTTTGCTTACTATATAAGTAACTGCTATCCCAACCACCGCCCCAATAATGACATCCGATGGATAATGAAGACCTAAATAAATCCTTGAAATGCCAACCAATGTCGCAAGGATAAATAACGCTATCGTAAGTTTCTTATATGCCGAACTAAAAACAGAAGCTAAAACGAAAGCGACGGCCGCCTGTGCCGATGGGAAAGAGAATCCAGCTCCTACCTGCCCCATTACAAAAATGCCGCTTAGCGCCTCGCCGGGCCTTGGACGATTTATAAGATATTTTAATAAATCTACCGAACCTACTGTTAACAATAGCGATATAACTAGAATCGCAGCTAATCTTTTCTTATCCTTTCTCCAAATTATCCAGCTTAATAAACACAAAGGAAAAGCAAACTTTCTGTCTCCTAAAATAGTAATCGGCGGCATAACTATATCGAGGAATGGATTCTTAATAACGCTGTTAAAAAAATGGAAAAACCAAATATCAAAATCTGCCATTATTTTTCAGTGAGGCATAGCCCAATCCACGTCTTTATATAAGGGCTTCGCATAAAATAATCCCAGACCATCCCCGTCCTGTAATTCTCAATCATCAAGATTATCACGCCCTGGTCTATTCCGATATAATTTTTACTCCACCAATTTACATCGACATTAAACCCTGCTTTAAAACCGTAATCACCGTAAACCTTATCGCCATATTTTTTATAAAGCGCCCTTGCCGATTTTATCGCTACGTCGGAGACCAAAGGGATTGCAGCGACCATTCCATAAGGATTGATTGTGCCGTCGTGGTTTAAGCTTTCGGCGGGCAACGCACCGTATCCTTTATAGCCATACGGCCCTTCGCCTGCTGTTAAACCCCAGCTATGCTCGCCGTATCCCTGATATTTTTTAGAATTATCTATACAAAACTGCCTATTTGCCATTGCGGCGTTTATTGAATTCTGCCAATAATTCAAATCGTTCTCATAAAGATTCCTGAAATCTATCCATGAGTGCGCAAACTGATACGTAAATAAACTTCCGAAGAAAGAATATACTACTTTATATCCGCCATATTCACCTTTTGCCCTTCTCCATTTAAACCAAGATTCCGCAGGGATGGGGTACGTCGGAGAACCGATTGCTAAAGCATATACTATTAACCCCTCATTATACCAATCCCAGTAGGCATCCAAAAAACCCTCTTCAGGATTCCAACCCATACAAATCAAATCCGTATTATTCATCATCCACTTCCAGTCCACGCGCTCGTAAAGATACTTAGCAATGCGCTCTATTTCGGTCCCCTTAAAATATTGCGCCGCAAATAAGGCGCCTGCCAAAAATAATGCAGTATCTATTGAAGAGACCTCGGATTTCCAGGCCCGTTTACCCGTCTTCATATCGACAAAATGGTAATAAAAACCGCGTTCGTTTTTGAGGAGATTCTTGAAGGTCTTGAGCGCCTTAAAGACCCTATTATATGCCTCATCATAGGTCACCCAACCCCTGCTTTGTGCGATACAAATTGCGGTCAAGCCAAATCCAACCGCGGCTATGCTACATGGTGCACCCTGCATACTGGAGTCGGCTATCAAACCGGTCTTTGGGTCCGCCTTTTCCCAAAAGAACTTAAAGGTATCGCGCTCTATTTTATCTAGGAATTCATCGTCAGATTTTGTAATAGGAGACAGTTCGGCAGCCTCAACACCGCTTAAAGGAGACATAGTCAATGAGATTAAATTCAAGATTATCAAAAATATAGAAGTCCTTTTAAACATCTATCTTGAAACTCGAGAAATCTTTTTTAAGCTGAACTAAATTTGCTTGTAGGTCCGAAACTATCCGTTTCTCTTCGGTACCCTCACCTACCTTTTGGGCCAATTTATCTATGCCGTCCGAAAACTCCTTTATCGACTTTAAGGAATCTGCAATTTTACTCCTTAAGGACCCGGCCATCTCCTCGAGCGCTAGGCCAAGGTCTTTCAGCTCATCGCCCCTTCTCAACTTAAACTTTAGTGTCAGATCGCCTTTGCCAATTGCCATCGCGTGCTTCTCAAATCGATAAATGGGCCCTGCTATTTTATGGGAAATAAAGATGCCGGCAAACGCCATTGCTAAAATTATGACTATAAGTTTTGGAATCAACTTTAAATTTGCTGACTTTAAAACATTCGCTACCGCTGCCTGCTCATGAGCGCTTAATAGCTTTGCTTCTCTAAAAATGCTTAACATCTTATCCTCTTGCAACCCACGCCGTACCTGTTCGTAGTCCCTTAATCGAGAGGCGACTTCGAGCTTTTCCGCTAACCTAGCTTCTGAAAATTCCGGAATTACCGCGCCCCAAATCCCCAGATATAAAAGATAACCTACCGCGAAAGAAGCAACTAACATACAAAGGATAATTACAGACATATATCTTAGCTGAAGTCCCGCTTTTATAAAATACTTGCGTCTTTTATACGGCCGCTTTTCCATTTTTCCCTCCTTTATGATTTTAAAGATATTATAGGTTTTTATAACACTTAAGTCAATTTAAGACTTATCTAGTATTTAACTTCTTTGAAATTTAAGTCTTAGCTTGTGTCCTTATTTTATTACTCGCTTAAGATTAAAATGTGGCTGCGTCATAAACCGGCTCTGCGCCAAGACGTTAAATTTCAAAGTAAGTATATAATAGCGTAGGCTTGTGTTTTTTAGCGGGACGTACTTCATCCTAAGCGAGCATGGTGTCCGCCAAAGGCGGACGAGCGAGGATGAAGCTAAAGTGAGATTTTCTCGCTGGGAAAATCGAACGTTCCCGCGAAAACACAAGCCGAAGCGATTAGATACTTAAATTTCAAAGTTTCGCTACCTTGACATACTTTGGTTATTATGTTATTTTATAATGAATGTTAAGGCCTTTGGTTACCTCGATTAGCAATTTTGGTTATGCATTTCTAAACCTCTTATATCCGCAAAATTGCTTAATCTGTAATTATAAATTAAAGACTTTAACCACCAGCCCTATTTGCGAAACCTGTTGTAGTAAAATCCGTATTAATGCGGCTGCTTCTTGCATCGAAAATGATGGCGAAGGATTTGCCTTCGAGAGTGCCCTCTATGCCACAACTTATGATGACACGATTAAAAGATGCATTCACCTTTTTAAATACGAGGGTAAAGTCCAGATGGCAAATTTGCTTGGAAAATTGATGGTTGATTTCGCTAATAAAAACATAAACGCCCATGAAATAGACTTAATAGTGCCTGTGCCGCTACATCCAAAGAAGTTGCGAGAGAGGCAGTTCAATCAATCCGAAGCGCTCGCGTCTTACCTAGCAAAAAGACTTGATAAAAAAATCGTAAAAGACAAGGTTAAGAGGATAAAATATACAATGCCTCAAACCGAACTAAAAAGAGATGAGCGCATCAAAAATGTTGACGGCGCTTTTTTAGCGAAAGATGGTCCTGACCTCGAAGGTAAAATCATACTTTTAATAGACGACGTGTTTACAACCGGCGCCACCCTTCACGAATGTGCTAAGGCCCTTAAAAACGCAGGCGCGAAGAAAGTCGTAGCTTTTGCGTTAGCACGAGGCAATTAATCCTATGAAGATATTAAGAAAGTACATACTTAAGGAGTTAATCGGGCCGTTTTTCTTCTCGTTCGTGGTATTTACCTTCGTTATGCTTCTCGGCAACATAATAAAATTGGCTGACCTCGTAATCAATAAGGGCGTTAATTTTCTATCTGTATGCAAATTATTTTTCTATATGCTTCCGTGGTTGTTTACATTTACGATACCGATGGCTGTATTGACCGGGACGCTGCTTAGTTTCGGAAGGCTCGCGGCAGATAACGAAATTACAGCTATGAGGGCAAGTGGCATAAGTTTATACAAACTTATCCTCCCTTTATTAATCGTTGGGCTGGTAATAAGCCTAATATCGGTTGAACTAAATGATTGGATATTGCCGCGCTTGCGTTTCGCATCGCGGAGGCTCATCGTCCAAATCGGCGTCAAAAACCCAACGGCATACTTAGAGGCGGGGACATTTATCAAGGCGTTTAAAAATTACATAATCTTCATTTATGGAATAGATAAGAACAAACTTACGAACATAAGGATTTATCAACCACAGGAAGGTCGTCCCACTCGGGCAATAATCGCAGCAAAGGGAGAGTTCGACTATATCCCCGAGAAGGATGCGATACGTCTAAAATTGATGAACGGTACAAGCGACGAACCAAATCCAAGGGACCCAAACAATTTCTATAAGCTCAATTTTAAGACGTATTATACGACGCTTGACTTGAAAGAAGGAAGGGACATGAATATCGAAAAAAAGAAGTCGGATATGTCAATCGCAGAATTAAAAGACGAGATAAAAAAGCTCGCAGCTGAAGGGGTAAATCCCGCCCCCCTGATCATCGAGATCAATAAAAAAATCTCTTACTCCTTCTCGTCGTTAATCTTCATATTAATAGGCATACCGCTAGCCCTTATGGCTCGCCGTGGGGAAAGGACGATAGGATTTGGATTGAGCTTATGTGTAATCGTATTATATTACATTTTACTTCTAGGTGGAGAAGCCCTTTCCATTAAAGGTACGTTAAACCCCGCTCTGGGAGTTTGGTTGCCAAATATAATCTTAGGTTCAATTGGGCTCATCTTGATCTTCAGGACAGTGGAGCAGTAAAGGTATGAAGATCATCGATAGATATATCATAAGGGGATTTATCGCTCCGTTTCTGTATTGCCTCTTTATGTTTTTATTCCTCTATATAATAATCGATCTGTTCGGACATTTAGATGGGATAATAAAACAAGGCATTCCCTTTTCGGTTGTCAAAACATACTATCTATCTTCCCTGCCTTTAATCTTCGTGCAAGCAACGCCTTTCGCCGTATTATTAGCGACCGTATTTCTCCTGGGGAATTTAAATCGCCATAATGAGATAGTCGCATTGATGGCGAGTGGAATAAGTACATTTCGCATAATCGCACCGTTATTGCTGTTGGCGACATTCATAAGTGCGGCGGTATATTTCGTAAACGACAGGTTAGTGCCGGAGTCATTGATTACCTCGTACACTATAAAAGAGACGAAATTAGAAAAGGGCCAAAAAGAAAAAACCGATAGATTGGAGAATATAACCGTCTTCGGCAAAGACGGGAAATTGTTCTACGCAAGGTACTATGAAATTCAAAACAAAATATTACATGATGTGATAATCTTAGAACACGATGCAAATCAAGTCCTGAGGAGAAAGATAACCGCTGAAAAGATGGAGTGGCTTGGCAGTAAATGGAGATTTTATGATTGTGGCATCTATAGATTTGATAAAGATGGGGCCATGTTGGGTGAGCCGTTGATATTCAAAACCAAGATATTAAGGTTCTACCAAAAGCCGGAGGATTTATTAAAACATCAAACGCAACCGGAATTTATGAATTATTCTCAACTTAAGGATTATATACATGTATTATCGCTTGGAAACGAACGGACAGCAAAAAAGTTGTTAGTGGACCTGCATCAGAAACTCGCCCTGCCGTTTATGAGCATAGTAATTATGCTCATCGGCATACCATTTGCTTTAAAAAGAAGAAGGTCCGGCGCAATTATGAGTATGGGGATTTCAACAGGAATCGCTATGGGTTTCTATGGCGTAAATGCGATTTCTATTGCGCTTGGAAAAGGTGGTTTCTTGCCTCCTATTGTATCCGCCTGGGCAGCAAATATAATTTTTGGCGGACTAGGAATCATCTCAATAAGAAAAATTCGCGCTTAGGCCTTCCCTGCACAGCCTAAAATTTTAATTTTGCGTTTCACTACTTGTTTTATCGCTTCGCGGGCGGGACCTAAGTATTTGCGTGGGTCAAATTCTGATGGGCTCTCGACGAAAGCCTTTCTAATCGCACCTGTCATTGCAAGGCGAAGGTCTGTATCGATGTTGACTTTGCAAACGCCCATCTTCGTCGCCTTTGCGATCATCTCTTCCGGAACGCCTTTAGCTCCTGGGATATTGCCTCCGAAATCATTGCAGATTTTAACCAGTTCTTCCGGCGCGCTCGAGGCGCCGTGAAGGACCAACGGAAAGCCGGGCAGTAATTTTCTTACCGAATCTAACCTATCAAAATCCAATTTCGGTTCACCTTTAAATTTATATGCACCGTGGCTTGTGCCTATCGCGACAGCAAGCGAATCACAGCCTGTTCGTTTTACAAATTCTTCCGCTTGCGCAGGGTCTGTAAATATTGCATCCCTCTCTGCAACGGATACGCTATCTTCAACCCCCGCTAATTTCCCAAGTTCAGATTCAACCGGTATTCCTTTTGAATGGGCATAATCTACCACTTTCCTAGTAAGGGCGATATTCTCTTCAAATGGATACTTTGAGCCGTCTATCATAACGGATGTAAATCCGCCGTCGACACACGCCTTGCATATCTCAAAGTCCTCGCCGTGGTCTAAGTGAAGGACACAATCTATCCCCGTCGCTTCCATCGCTGCCTGAACAAGGTGTATTAAATATTCGTGGCGGGCATATTTGCGCGCCCCTGCAGAAACCTGTAATATCACCGGGGCTTTCTCTTCGGCGATTGCCTCGGTTATCCCCTGCAAGATCTCCATGTTATTGATATTAAATGCCCCGACCGCATATCCTTCTTTGTATGCTCTTTCAAATAATTTCTTCGACGAAATAAAAGCCATTTTATCTCTCCTTTACGTTAATATACGCACAAGCCTGAAGATATCGCTGTCTATCTTCTTGCTTCTCTTACTGGCCTGACGTAAATTTGTTATTTTTAATTTACCGTTTACAATACCCACTGCAACACCGCTTCTACCTTTTATAGCTAACTCTACCGCTGCAACTCCTAACTTTGCAGCGATTATTCTATCGAGCGCCGTTGGACTCCCGCCCCTCTGAATGTGGCCCAGGACTGTAACGCGAGCGTCGAGTCCGGTTTTCTTCTTTATAATTCCAGCAACGCCTTCGGCCCTTGCCGCACCCTCAGCGACAATTATAAGCCAACTCGCCTTGCCTTCTTTATACCCTTGTTTTATCTCTTTTGCAATTTTATCTAAATCGAAGCGTCTCTCAGGTATTATAACATCCTCTGCTCCACCCGAGAGCGCAACTTGTTGAGCGATGTAACCGCAAGAACGACCCATCACCTCTATAATAAATATCCTCTCTAAACTCGTCGCAGTATCGCGTATCTTATCTATCGCATCAAGCGCAACGTTGACCGCGGTATCTGCTCCTATCGAATAATCTGTCCCATAAATGTCGTTATCGATTGAAGCGGGCACGCCTATCGCTGGAACTTTCCAAATTCTATTTAACACCTCCGCGCCTCGATATGAACCATCGCCGCCAATGACTATTAAACAATCGATGCACTCAGCCCTTACGTTAGCCACTGCTTTCCTTTGCCCGGCTCGCGTCAGAAATTCCTCCGAGCGCGCGGTCTTCAAAATTGTGCCTCCTCTGCTTATTATATTGGAAACCGACCTTTTCTCTAATGTTACGAAATCCCCCTCGATTAATCCGGCAAAACCCCTAATAACGCCAACGACCTTTAATTTATTATGAACAGCACACCTTACAACTGCGCGTATCACGGCGTTCATCCCCGAGGAATCACCGCCGGAGGTTAAAAGACCTATCGTCTCAATTTTTGATTTTTGCAATTTTATTTTTTAATTTTTATGTTCCTAACTCCCACGAAGAAAGATATGTTTTCTGCTTAGGAGTTAGCTCGTCAATTGCGACCTTCATAGATTTTAATTTTAGCGATGCTACTTTTTCATCTATTTCTTTCGGAACCGAATAGACCCTTCTTTGAAGGCGCTTGACATTCAATTTTATAAATTCCGCGCAAAGCGCTTGATTCGCAAATGACATATCCATAACTTGCGCGGGATGCCCCTCCGCCGCAGCTAGATTTATGAGCCTTCCCTCGCCAAGAAGATTAATTCTCTTTCCATCTTTTAACGTATATTCATCCACATATTCTCTAATTCGTCTTTTTCTTTTGCTCATCTTCTCAAGCGCAGGGATATCTATCTCGACGTTAAAATGACCTGAGTTGCAAAGGATAGCGCCGTCCTTCATCGTTCTAAAATGCTCGGCTCTTAAAATGCTGCAATCCCCTGTTAAGGTAACAAAGATATCGCCTATTTTACTCGCCTCTTCTATCGGCATAACCTTAAATCCGTCCATCACCGCTTCCAGGGCACGCAATGGTTCGACTTCTGTTACAATCACATTTGCGCCCATGCCCTTCGCCCTTTGTGCTACTCCTTTGCCGCACCAGCCATAGCCCGAAATTACAAAGTCCGTTCCCGCAATCAATTTATTCGTCGCGCGAATTATCCCGTCTATCGTCGATTGACCGGTCCCGTATCTGTTATCGAACAAATGTTTTGAGTTTGCATCGTTAACTGCAATTATAGGAAAGAGCAAAAGCCCTTTGGATTCCAAACTCTTCAATCTGATAACGCCTGTCGTCGTCTCCTCGGTCCCTGCAAATATCCCTTTTATCAAATCCCGCCTTTTCTGATGAATCGTCGAAACCAAATCCGCGCCGTCGTCCATCGTAATGTTCGGTTTGTGGTCAAGCGCCATATCGATGTGTTTATAATAAACTTGGCTTGTCTCGCCTTTTATCGCAAATACCGGGATTTTAAAATCTTTGACAAGCGAAGCGGCAACATCATCCTGCGTCGATAATGGATTGGACGCACATAATACACAATCAGCCCCGCCTGCCTTAAGCGCCAGCAATAGATTGGCCGACTCAGTAGTTACGTGTAAACAACAGGAAATTTTAACTGCCTTCAGCGGCCTCTCCTTTTTAAACTTCTCGCGAATCAACTTAAGGACCGGCATATTCTCGTCGGCCCACTCAATACGCAATCTCCCTTTCTTGTTTAAAGCGATATCCTTTATGTGATATTTCATACGTACCTCGCCAATATCTTTGCTTTATCGGTCTTTTCCCACGTAAAGCCCTCTTCATTCCTTCCGAAATGGCCATAGCAAGCCGTCTTCCCATATATCGGCCGTCTTAAGTTAAGCGTTTTTATTATACTCGTTGGGGCCAAATCGAAATTATCGCGTATCAATTTCACCAGTTTTTCATCTGAGGCTTTTCCCGTTCCAAAAGTATTCGCCATTATTGATACGGGGTCTGCTCGTCCGATTACATAGGCAATCTGCAACAGACATTTATCCGCCAAACCCGCTGCAACGATATTCTTCGCGATGTACCTCATCATATAAGCTGCCGAGCGGTCCACCTTCGTCGGATCCTTCCCAGAGAAAGCTCCGCCGCCATGGGGCACGGCCCCTCCGTAAGTATCCACTATGATTTTTCTACCCGTCATACCCGTATCGCATTGGGGACCTCCAATTAAAAATTTCCCGGTTTCATTTATATAAAATTCTGTATCCTTCGTCAGATACCCCTTGACCACTGGTTTTACAACCGTTTCAATAACTTCCTGACGGGCTTTCTTTGAAAATTGATCTTTTGAATCAACTGCTTCAGCTGTATGTTGACAGGCAATAACCACATTTGTCACCCTCTTCGGTTTTCCGTTGACGTATTCAACTGTAACCTGCGATTTTCCGTCAGGACCCAGATACCTCAATATGTTCTTCTTCCTAACCTCGGCGAGCCTCAAAACTAATTTATGCGCAAGCATTATAGGAAGCGGCATCAACTCTTCAGTCTCGCGACATGCGTAACCAACCATCATCCCCTGATCTCCAGCTCCGCCTTTATTTACACCCTGCGCAATATCAGGCGACTGCGAGTGTATAGCGTTAAGTATTGCGCAGGTCTCATAATCAAAGCCATATTTCGGATGTGTATAACCTATATCCTTCAAGATACTACGGCATAATCTGTGTATATCCACATATCCCCTTGTTGTTATCTCGCCCCCTATTATAATAAGCCCCATCGTAACGTAGGTCTCGCAGGCGACTCTCCCCATGGAATCTATTCTCATAATCTCGTCTAACACCCCGTCCGATATCTGGTCGCAGACTTTATCTGGATGTCCTTCAGCTACAGACTCAGATGTAAATAAACAATTGTGATTTATCATCCTTAATTCTCCTTTCCTAAATTTCCTTTTTAAGTAGGAAACTTATGATTTGCTTGGCGATAAGAAACCTTGTCACCAATATCATACCAAATGCCCTTAAATATATAGCCCCTGACCTCTTGGCTTTTTAGCAACCAATGGACGAAATGGCCTGGAGCGTCCTTCTCTTTTCCAACTTTTAAATATTCCGATACCAAATTTAATCTTTCCTTTGGAAAGTAATATATGCCCATCGCAACTAAGGACGAGACCGGTTCCGTTGGTTTCTCCTTTAAATTTCTAAGGCAACTCTTATCGTCTATCTCAACCACCCCATACTTAGACGCTTTCTTTTTATCCTTTATATCGTATACTCCCATCGCAAAAGTCTGAGGGCAAGCTTTAGCATATTCGACAAACCCTTTCAAATCGCAATCAAATATATTATCGCCAGCCAAAATAAGAAGGTCATCACATATCCTTTGCCAACGAAGCGCCAACTCAATGTCACCTAAAGCGCCAAGCCTATCTTCGTATTTTGTAGTCCCATCGTTAACTAGCACAATCTGTTTTTTTGATTTTAAACCCTTAAGCCAATCTTCGAAGACGTTATAGAATTTCTGATTGGTGACGATGTATATTGCATCCAACTCATCTAGATCGTCGAGTTTCTGGATTAAGTGTTCTATTATCGGTTTCTTCCCAACGACAAGGAGGGGTTTTGGTTTCTCTTTCGTTAGGGGATATAATCTCGTGGCGTATCCCGCTGCTAAAATTAGGGCCTTCATTTAAAATTGCCTAACTGTCTTTTAAGGTAATTAACTGTATCAACGGGCGTTGGATCAACGCCGTTTAAGAGCGCGAGATAAAAACTTACGAAGTCTCCAAAATATATTAAGTAAAAAATTCTGGAAAGCAATCCGTTCCCTTTGGAACGAACTTCGAACATATTAGATTTTTTCTTAATTATCGTCTTCGTTATCTCAATTCTTCTCGCCACCCTTGGGTGTTCACCTTTATCTCTTAGGATAACGACGACGAAATCTTTAAGTAGCTTCTTTGGGAAGACCCAACCTACAATTTCATTATGATTCATCTCCGGAAGGACGTGTGAGGATGAAAGCGCCTTCGAATTCTCCGCAAGTTGCCCCCTCCATCTGGTCACAACCGAATCTATGCATCTATTAGCGGCATAAACTATAACGTATTTATCTTTTAACTCCAACGCTAAACGCTTTGCGTAATTTTTACTTGCCTTAATCTGTGGACTTAAAATATGGTCTCTTGAATTCGTCAATTCCGAAATCGCCTCATTAATATCTTCTTCTTTATCGGGAATGAATCCGAATTTCGATAGCACTACAAGCGACGGGAAAAACGAATATCCAAGCGCTGTCCTGGGGGGATAACCTTTTGGGATGGATATGAACGGAACTCCATCATCCTTTGCTTCGGCTTCTAATCTTCCACCGGATGATAATGCGATTATCTTAGCGCCTCTTCGCTTTGCTTCCTCGTAAGACGAAAGGGTCTCCTCGGTATCACCAGAATAACTGCAGGCGAAGAACAGGGTATCCTTCCCGACGAACTTAGGCAGGGTATAATCTCTATTCACTAATATAGGAACCTTAATATCATCGATTACATAAGAACGTATTAAATCTGCGCCTATCGCTGACCCACCTAATCCGGAAAATACTATATTATTAACTTTTCTATACGGCTTAGGTATCGAAAAAAGCTCCCCAATCCTGACCGCATGCCTGCATTGCGTAGGAAATCCCGAAAGCAAATCCAACATATTGGATTTATCTATCCTTTCAATCTCTCTTAAATCGTCAAGCGCTTTCATCCCTTCACCCCTCGATCATATCGTCAGCAAATCCGGAACCAATTCTTTCAACTTCTGCCTTGCGAGTTCCTCAACTTCATGTCCCGTCGACAAAGTTAATGCCTCCTCAACAATCTTCTGCGCTGTCTTAAAGTCAACTGACCTTATAACCTGTTTTATGCGTGGTAGATTCACCGGGCTGGTCGAAAATTCGTCTAATCCTAATCCCAAAAGTAAAAGGCTAAATGCAGGTTCACCTGCCATCTCACCGCACATCCCAACCCAAATATTTGCTTTATGGCCTGCATCGATGATATTTTTTATCAACCTCAAAACCGCCGGGTGGGTGGGTTCGTAAAGATATGCTATCTTTTCATTTGCCCTGTCAACAGCGAGGGAATATTGTATCAAATCATTTGTGCCTATGGAAAAGAAATCAACTTCTTTTGCCAAAATATCACAGGTCAAGGCAGCAGATGGAATCTCTATCATCGCGCCGACTTCCATACCCTCATCGAATGGAACTCCTTTTTTTCTGAGCTCTTCCCTCGCTTCATCCAAAATCTTATTCGCTGCTCGAACCTCCTCAACGCCAGATATCATAGGATACATCACCTTTAACTTTCCGTGAGCTGAAGCCCTCAGTATCGCTTTCAATTGCACCTTGAAGATATCCGGACGTGCCAAGCAGAATCTGATCGCCCTCCAGCCCAAAAATGGATTCATCTCCTTTGGCATGGTAATTTGCGATAAAAATTTGTCTCCTCCCAAATCGAGGGTCCTGATAATCACCGGATGCGGAGATATCCGTTCCGTTACCTGCTTGTATGCCTGATAGTGTTCTTCCTCGTTCGGTAAATCCACACGGTTTAAATAAAAAAATTCCGTCCTATATAAGCCGATCCCAAAGGCACCGTGCGATTTGACCGCAGTAACTTCATCTGGTATCTCGATATTTGCTGAGAGTTCGATGCTCCGTCCGTCCGGCGTAACGCAAGGTAAATCGCGAAGTTTGAATAAAAGCGTATCATATTCCTCGAACTTTGCCTTTTCTTGTTTATACTTTGCTATGGTATCGTCATCCGGATTTACAATGATTATCCCATTCGAACCGTCGACGATTATCGTATCTCCGTTGTTGGCATGTTTAGTTACGACTTCCGACCCAACGACAGCGGGAATTTCAAGCGCCTTTGCCATGATCGTTGTGTGTGAGGTCTTGCCGCCGATATCGGTTGTAAATGCGATGACATTTTTCTTATGCAGGGAAGCAGTATCGGATGGAGATAAGTCATATGCAACTAAAATGACTTTTTCCTTTAGATCTGCCAACGTCTCACGTTTTTTGCCCAACAATTGTCTCAATACCCTCTTGCCGACATCGCGAATATCGGCTACGCGCTCTCTTAAATATTCATCCTCTATCTTAGAAAATGCACCGATGTATTTCTTCAGAACCTCATCGAATATATATTCGACGCATAACATCTCCTTCTTTAATCTAGAGATAACCTCTTCGATTAAGGTGCGATCCTCAAGGACTAAAAGGTGGGCATTAAATATCTCGGCATGCTTGACGTCTAAGTCCTCGGCGATTTTATCCTGAATCTTCAATATCTGTTGTCTTGTCTGAATAAGGGAATCTTCGAAACGCGCTATCTCTTTGGGCAATTGCTTTTTAGAGATCTGGCGTTTAACGACGGGAAGCGTCTCGCTATCCAATATAAAAACTTTGCCAATTGCGACCCCAGGTGATGCTGCTATGCCTTTTATGATCATCTCTTTTTCTCCAAAACCGGCATTTCCATATCTCCCGAGAGTAACTTCTCCAATTCTAAAATCGTTTTCTCGGCATCTTCGCCTTCAACCTTTAATGTAATCGTGCTCCCCTTTTCCGCCGCTAACATTAATATGCCCATGATCGACTTGCCATTAACTTCCAATTTTCCTTTTCTTACAGTTACATCCGAATTGTATCTATTTGCGATTTGAACGAAAAGAGCAGCGGGGCGAGCATGAAGTCCTGATTTATTTTTTATTACTATCTTTTTTTCTACCAACATTTTTATCGTGTAACCTTAATATCCTTAAAAATCCTAATGAGCCATTTGTCTTTTGGCGCCAACTTTAAATTCCAATGGAATAATAACGAAAGCTCCTGATACGTCCTCTCAAGCCCTGCCTCGGAATCCGAGACCGTCTCTATCGGAAAATACCAAAAAGAAGTGGGACTGGAAAATTCGAAATCTATCCTTATCCCATACCACTGGTCGTTTATATTTATGTTCTTTAAGTCGCGCACTTCGCCGATACGATTCAAGTGGGGGTCTTTTAATGAATAATTGAATTCGACCCCGAACCAAGGTGAAAATTCCTTCGAATCTAAATTAATAACTTCATACTCAATCTCTATAGATGGATTATTGCCATTTATCGTTATTGACTTCATAACTTTAATCCTGCGGCTCTCTCCTGATACACAAAAGTAGTTTCCCTCACGGCTAAGTTTTAAGATTAGACCTTTTGGCTTTGTAGATTTTTTAATCTCGTAATCATAATCTGCGTTTAAAAAATCTCCTGCTTCGCTAAATCTTGAAGCGGCAAAATCCTTTACCGTTGTGCCTTCCCTCAAAAAATGGTCCAATAAAGAAACTTTCCTGTACCAATCGTAATTTAAATCCCTTAACAAATCCGCTTCCTTTACTGCAGCTATATCGTGAATTGAAGCAATTCCTTCGGATTGTTTACTGGAATCGAAATTCGATTTTGTATGTTGTGAGGTCTTCTCGTGGTACGCCTCCTTCCTCCTCGCCAACGTATTTGTTAGATTTAACGACATCGGCTTGAAATCTAATTCGAAAAGCGAACCGCCGTTGTGCGGCGAAAGATACAAATTTAATTTTGGGCTGGAAACTAAAATCTCATCATACGTATCGCTGTCAAAATCGAAGGTCTTAACATCTACCCACGCCGACCCTTTATGTGTAACTGCATCTAAGGCCTTCTCCGCTTCAATAAGATTGGAATATACCGCGGACCTTAAATGATTCAAATATAACCCTCCGAAGATGCCGTGCCAATAGCTACAATTACATTGTCCTTTATATAGATGGTACAACGCTTTTTTGGATTTGGGTTTAGTCTCTGCGACGCGCTCGCTAACATAAAGCATCTTCTTTTGCATGCTATTCGCTTCTGGGTACTTTACTAAAAAATTCTTAAAATAACCCCCGCTCCACTCCATCATTTCTCTGTAACTTGCGCATGTAAGATAGATCCTATCCCTTGGGCCATAGGTTCGTATATATTCACAGAACGTCATTATGCGTAGCCAACTTGCCTGCGCTTCAAGGGCTTCGAAGAAATTTTCAAGCCACTTCTCCTCATAAACCCATTTAAACGTCCCTGGCCAGATGCCGAATTTCTCTCCATCGTCGGCGAAGGCCTTCGCCACAATGCCTTTTTCTTTTAAGTCCCTTAAATAATTTATAGTCTCATGGGGCAGTTTAAAAGGCATCGAATAGCGAAGTCTTTCCGAACCGGGAAAGATAAGAAGCTTCTGACCTTCATCCTCCGTCACGTAATAACCCGATAATTCATCTGGTTTTTTCCCAGCATTAACAAAATGCCAATCATCGACTATCGTGTATTTTATCCCGGCTTTTGCCATGGGGTTAATCAAGGTTGGCTCCCATACCCGCTCCGCAAGCCACGCCCCAGAAGGCACATAACCTGTAAACTCCTCTACCTTCTCGTTCATCAACCTTATTTGTCCTATGATATCCCTCTGGGGAATAAGAGATAATATTGGTTCATAATATCCGCCGGATAACATCTCGACCTGGCCGCGTTTAACTAATTCCTTCAACATCTTAATAAACTCTGGATGTTTATCGGCAAACCAATCCAAAAGGCAACCCGTGTAATGGAGCGCCATCTTTATCTTCGGATGCCGATGCAATATCGTCAAAAACGGAAGATATGCCTTCTCATAGCCCTCGGCAAAAATCCATTCGAAATTTCCCTCCGGCTGATGAGAATGAACGGCCATCAATAAATTCATTTTACCATTTGAATTCATCGTATTGGTTTAGGAGGAATTTTATAGCGTCCCCGCTCCCTTTGCGCTGTTGATTACGCTAAAAATGATCTTGGCGAGCTTTTCCGAATTGTGCCTGACGTAATCTTGGGCGTTTATAACATCGCCTTCAACTACGGCTATCCCTAAACTCCGAATCTTCTTTATAGCCGGTTCGACCGGGTATGCGCCTTCCTCTCTATATTTAGCGAGCATGTGCTCAGGTACCTTCCCCGTGTTGACGATGCAATAGTCTATCAAAGTAGGATGAGTGTGCCTTAGGACTGCTTCGACGTGGTCGGAGGCAGTATATCCATCCGTCTCGCCATGTTGGGTCATCACATTACAAACATAAATCTTAATTGCACGCGATCTTAAAATAGCGTCGTTAATGCCTTCGACTATCAGATTAGGCATAATGCTTGTATAAAGACTCCCTGGACCAATAACTATTACTTCGGCTTCCTTAATCGCCTGAAGCGCTTCGGTAGTCGGTCTGCATCCGGCGGGGTTCAAATATACTCTTTTGATTGGGCTGGTAGTTGCAACTTCCGGAATTTTACTTTCACCGGCTGTCTGCGTCCCGTCAGCGCGTTTCGCAACCAATACCACTTTATCTAATGTCGACGGCACAACCTGTCCGCGAATTGCTAAAACCCTGCTCGATTCCTTAATCGCCTTCTCGAAATCACCGGTTATTTTCGATAGGGCGGTAATAAACAGATTTCCAAAATTATGACCCTTTAAACCCTCTCCCTCGCTGAAACGAAATTGAAACAATTCCCTCATCAACGGTTCTGCATCGGCCAATGCGACGAGGCAACTTCTAATATCCCCCGGCGGCAATACATCTAATTCAGTCCTTAGCCTGCCGGAGCTTCCTCCGTCGTCTGCGACGGTAACTACAGCGGTGATGTTTGATGTCAACTCTTTCAACCCGTGTAATAATGTCGAAAGCCCGTGCCCGCCGCCTAAGGCAACGATCTTTGGACCTTTGGATAACTGGCGCTGTCTGAACATTATATCTACCAAATCCTTCTCTCTATGAGGGAGAAAAACTGTTATGAAAGACTTAACCATCTTTCTAATGCCGATGATAAGCAATGTTATCCCAATTAAAAATATGATAGCCCCTAATGTTATTCGACCAGGCGCTTTTAATTCAATGCCGGTCCAAGCGAAACCGAATGATACCGCAATTAAAATTGTGCCGACCGAAAAGAGAACAATCCACCTTTTAATTTTCATCCCCGGATATAACCATTTAAGCCAACGCATTTTTACTCCTTCTAAATTACAATTAATATTTAATGCCGTTTTGAATCTTCGTCTTCAATCAATCTTAAAATGCTCTTTTCATCCCTGCATTGCTTTAGGGATTCGCGGAAGACCTTTTCCTTTAATAGGCGTGAAATTCTCGCTAGCGCTTTTAGATGGGGCCCAGCCGAATCCTCTGGGGCAACTAACAGGAAGAATATATAAACAGGTTCTCCATCGAGAGAATCGAAATTTACCCCTTTATTATGCGACAGGCCAAATGCAGCTACCAATTCTTTTACTCCGTCGCTTTTACCGTGAGGGATACCGACGCCCTGTCCTATTCCCGTCGATCCCAATGCCTCTCGATTCATTAAAATCTTCGTTAACTTTTCCTTCTCTTTGATAGAACCCGCCTTGTAGAGTAAATCGACGAGTTCCTTAATAACCTCTTCTTTATCCGTAGCTTGCAGGTTCGCGGATATCGCCTTAGTGTTCAAAAAGTCCGTTATCTTCATTAGCGTCTCCTCCTTTTAATAAAAATCATGGAGCGGGTGATGGGTCTCGAACCCACGACCATCTCGTTGGCAACGAGATGCTCTACCAACTGAGCTACACCCGCTGAAACGATCTCGGTTTCCTCTCTTCCTTAGCAGAATGGTGGGCGGAAGAGGATTTGAACCTCCAAGGGTTTCCCCACAAGCTCCTAAGGCTTGCGTGTATACCAGTTCCACCATCCGCCCAAAAATTTATTGCGATTGGTGAGCCGCGAAGGAGTCGAACCTTCAACCTTGACCTTAAGAGGGTCCTGCTCTACCATTGAGCTAGCGGCCCTTTATAAAGAAATAATTTTATCACAATATTATCGCTTGGTCAAATAAAAGTTGGCGCGCCCGGGGCGGATCGAACGCCCAACCTTTGGGTTCGAAGCCCACTACTCTATCCAATTGAGCTACGGGCGCATAATGAGGAATACACGTTTAATATTACCATAAGAAGCTAAATTCTTCAATATCACAATGTGAAGATTGACTTTTGGCTGGGTTCAAAAACGAGATTATTTTCCTCGACGGCAAAAACTCCATCAAAGGGATATCTTCTGCCATTTTGGGATAGATTTTGGGCGGTATCCTGCTTAGATATGTTAATCTCTATATCGGACTCAATTTATAGCTAAAGGCCTAACTATGGTAGGTGCTTTTAGTTAACAACGCGCACATTGACAGCGCGCGGTCCCTTCTCTGAGTTCTCAACTTCAAACTCTACTTCTTGATCTTCTTTTAAAGCATTAAATTGAATATCAAGAAGACTGCTCTGATGGAAGAATACCTCTCTTCCGTCCGTGTCACTAATAAAACCAAAACCTCTATCGCGAATGAGCTTTTTTACCCTTCCTTTATGCATTTTGTGTCTCCTTTTTAGATTTAAAAATAGGGCCCAGCTTTAAAATGTTACCAGGCCCGTCATTTTTCTTAGGTTATACTTTAACTACGTTTTTAGCTTGCTCGCCTTTAGGGCCCTTTTCGATCTCGAAGTCAACCTCTTGGCCTTCCTCTAAAGACTTGTAACCCTCGCCTTGAATTGCACTATGATGCACAAATACATCGTTACCTGACTCGGGAGTAATAAATCCATAACCTTTTTGGTTGCTGAACCACTTTACTTTACCTCTTGCCATTACTTAACTGCCTCCTTTCCTCTAAAATTATAGTAAATAACGGCAGAAACAAAAAAACCGCAAGGTTAGTATATCCCTACCTTACGGTCGAAGATTTCTAATCCCTTATTTACTACGGTATGATATTGTACCAAAATCTTTCTGTTTGTCAAGTAAAATTATTCTCAAGTAGTGTCAAGATAATTGGACACTTTCGTATTTAGGTTCTTTGATTAATGTAAATATGTATTTAGGCGTATCCTCACGTTCTTCTTCTCTAAACTGGCTTATTATGCCGTAGACCCAAAGATTTAGGCTTTGCTCTGAT
>JBDRDF010000019.1:0-18856 GCA_043821025.1 Candidatus Omnitrophota bacterium | reverse complement strand
GCAGCGGTGCTAGTAGCGTAAAAGATGATGGAAGATAAAGTACCAATTTCAGTCGTGGTCATTGTGAAGAATGAAGAAAAGAGAATAGCCGAATGTCTGGAAAGCGTAAAATGGGCAGACGAGATAGTTGTTCTCGACGATATGAGCGAGGATAAAACTGTAGAAATAGCAAAAAGATATACCGATAAAGTACATCAAAGGAAGATGGATATAGAGGGCAGGCATAGGAATTACGCATATTCACTGGCGAAGAATAAATGGGTTTTAAGCCTCGATGCTGATGAGAGGGCGACGCCTCAGTTGAAGGATGAAATAGAAGGGGTGGTAAGAACCAAAGATGAATATTACGGTTTCTCCATACCAATAAGAAATTACATCGGCGATTATTGGATTAAGCACGGGGGTTGGTATCCAAGCCCGCAAGTAAGGTTGTTTAAGAAGGACCATTTTAGATACGAGGAAGCTGAAGTGCATCCTCGTATCATAATGCCGGATCCGAGGGGGTTTTTAAAGAGCGATATCATTCATTATAATTATAAGGACTTCCACGATGCTGTGCGTAAGTTAAATAAGCAGACGACGCTTGAAGCGACAAAATGGATCAGGGATAAAAGAAAGATGACGTTGTTCAAGGCATTATGGCGTACCGTAGATAGATTTATAAGAAGATATTTTGGTAAAAAGGGTTATAGGGACGGGGTTATCGGTTTGGCCCTTGCCGTATTTAGTGGATTCTATCAGTTTCTAACTTACGCGAAATATTGGGAATTAAAACAGCGATGCACGAGAAATTGAGCGTAGTTATAATTACAAAAAACGAAGAGGAAAAGATCGCCAGATGCCTGGAGAGCGTAAAATGGGCCAACGAAGTAGTGGTTGTAGATGGATATAGCACGGATAGGACTGTTGGGATATGCGGAGGATTCGGCGCTAAAGTGATTCAACATCAATTTGAAGGCGATTTTGGAAAGGAACGAAATATCGGTGCCGATGCCGCATCCGGCTATTGGATACTGCAGCTGGACGCAGACGACGTGGTGACTCCGGAACTGAAAAACAGAATAGAAGAGATATTAAGGAGTGATTTCCCTTACGTCGCTTATAAATTCCACAGAAAGAATTTCTTTCTCGGACATTTTATGAGATACGGAGGTTGGTATCATTATTATCCCCACCTGTATAAGAGAGGCCTTGCGAGGTACGATGGTAAGGTCCATCATCTTTTAAAGACGGATGGCAAAATAGGTACCTTAGAAGAAGCGGTAGAGCATTATCCTTTTCAAGACTTCGAACAATTTGTTGACAGGCAAAATCGTTATACCTCGCTTGAAGCCAAAGAGATTTTAGAGAAAGAAGGTGTTTTAGATACGAAGGTCATTAGCTATAATTTAAAGGTAAAGCCGCTTAAGCTATTCTGGAAGATGTATATAAAAAAGATGGGGTTCAGAGAAGGCATGCATGGATTAGTGTTTGCTATTCTTTATGCGTGGGTGCATTTTATTAAATGGGCGAAGTACTGGGAAGAGGTTAAAGCAAGAGGAAAGATTAAGGAGATATAGAATATGAAAAGAGTCCTGATCACAGGCATCACCGGATTTGTGGGAAGTCATTTGGCAGAATTTTTGCTCAGGCGTAACAATGTGAAAGTATATGGGATAATTAGATGGAGGAGCAAGACAGAAAATATAGTTCATATTAAGGACAAATTGAAATTGTACGAATGCGATATACGCGATGCCTCCAGCGTAAGAAAGGTTGTAGGTGAAATAAAGCCCGACATAATATTTCATCTATCTGCACAGTCTTTCGTTCCTGCTTCTTGGAATGCGCCGGCAGAAACATTGAACACAAACATAATAGGCGAATTAAATGTATTCGAAGCATGTCGACATTTGAAGATTAACCCGTATATTCAGATAGCGGGTTCCTCGGAAGAATACGGAATGGTACATAAGAATGAACTTCCCGTAAAAGAGACAAATCCTTTGAGGCCTTTGAGTCCCTATGCCGTTTCTAAAGTAGGGCAAGACCTATTAAGTTATCAGTATTTTATGAGTTACAAGATGAACATCATAAGAACCAGAGGGTTTAATCATACGGGTCCGCGCCGTGGAGATGTTTTTGCTGAAAGCAATTTCGCAAAACAGATTGCCTTGGTAGAAAAAGGTATGCAAAAACCCATTATCTACGTAGGCAACCTTGAGGCAAAAAGAGACTTTACCGATGTTCGGGATATGGTCGAGGCCTATTGGCTTTCCATTAAAAGATGTAAGGCCGGTGAGGTTTACAATATATGCAGCGGTAAGGCATATTCTATAGGAACGGTACTTGATATTTTGCTTTCGTTTAGCAACGCAAAGGTAAAGATTAAACGCGATCCTGCGAGGATGAGGCCTTCGGATGTGCCGGTATTAATAGGCGATAATTCCAAATTTGTCAAACAGACCGGTTGGTCACCTAAAATTCCTTTTCCGCAAACATTAAAGGACTTACTTCAGTATTGGAGAGAAAAAATATAGCCTAATGAGAGAAGTGTTTTATGACCCTAATTTTATAATTGGAGAGAAGAAGGAAGCGCTTAACCCAATATTGGCGAAACAAATTTTTGAGGAGTTAGAGGAGTTCGAGGGGAAAAATATAGAGGAAATCGCTAAGGAATATTGGCGAAACAAAAACACCGTAGATAAATTAAAGCAGGAAGATATAGAAAAGGATACCTCTGAGCAGAAAGTATCCAATTATTATGCCACAACGCCGCAGTATCTATACGAGTTAGGGTATTGGGAAGCGCAGCATGATAAACAGAGGGAATATAGAAAATTATACCTCGCCTGTAAAAAGTTTAATTTAAAACGAGTCTTAGACTATGGCGGAGGCATCGGAGGCTTGGCTATGTATTTAAATAAAAAAGGAATATATTGCGATTATCTTGACGTCCCCGGCAGGACATTTGAACTCGCGGTTTTTAGATTCAAAAAAAGAGGAGTACAAATAAACCATTTCGACGTTACGAAATTTGAGTCCCCAGCGGAACCATATGAAGCAGTAATATGTTATGATGTTTTGGAACACGTATTCGATATAGATCAAACTGTAAGTTCAATATATAGCTGCCTATGCGATGGAGGCATGTTTATTCACAGGTCAACATTTGCAACAGGCGGAATTCACTTACGAAAGTACGAAATATATCAAAATTTTAATAAATTTAATGAATTTTTTTACTCCAACAGATTCTCTTTTGTCGGCAGGCTTAAGGTTGACCATTTTTCAACATTTTTAAATAAAATGGGTTTAAGGAATATTATATTAAATGTACGGATTTCCAAAAAGCCAAAATATGGCGGGAATTTCTTATTACATAAAAAATTCTGATATATGAAAGCAATCTTTCTTGATAGGGATGGCGTTATCGATAAGGACCCGATGAATTGCCCTTATGGGTATGTGACCAAATGGGCGGAGTTTAAGTTCCTGCCGGGAGCTAAAAGCGCCGTAAGAAAGCTAACGGAAGCAGGATATTTTATCTATGTAATCTCAAATCAGGCGGGGATTGCAAAAGGGTATTTTACATTAAAGTCCCTTAAAGATATTACGAAGAAGATGTTGAAAGAAATTGCAAAATCGGGCGGTAAAATAACAGGGGTTTACTATTGTCCGCATAGGAAAGAGGATAATTGCGATTGTAGAAAGCCGAAGGCCGGGCTATTTAAGAAAGCTCTCGGGCGAAGAAAGGCGGATTTTAAAAATACATTTTTTATCGGTGATAAAATCGCCGATGTCCAAGCCGGCCGCGCCGTTGGGTTAAAGACGATTTTAGTTTTAAGCGGACTTACAAGTTTAAAAAATAAGAGGCAATGGAGGGCAAAGCCCCATTATATAAAGCGCGATTTGCTTGAAGCGGTCAACTGGATTTTGAAAACGAAAGGTAAAAAATAGTGAAGATATTAATTGTCTATGCCCCAGCAGGGGCAGGGCATAGAAGGGCAGCAGAGGCGATTAAGGAAGCATTCGATACGTCGAAGAACGACCACGATATTCAATTAGTCGATTCTTTGAATTATAGCAATTGCCTATTTAAGCGGATGTATCCGTGGGGATATAATTTTTTGGTTTCAAAGACACCTTCTATATGGGGATTTTTTTATTACTTGTTAGATTTCAAACCCCTTCAATTCTTCGTGAGATTAGGAAGGGGCATCATGAATTTTATAAATGGGTTTAAATTCTATAGGTACATACTTAGGGAAAATCCTGATTGCGTAATATCGACTCACTTCTTTCCGACGGAGATAATCTCAAATTTAAAGAGGTTCGGCCTCTACCGAGGTAAACTCATAACCTGCGTTACTGACTACGGCGTACACGCATTCTGGATATCACGAAAGGTCAACCTCTATGTTGCAGCATCGGAGTATTCTAAAAAGGAACTTATCAAAAAAGGAATAGAGCAGGATAGGATAAGAATTTTGGGCATCCCAGTCCTGCATAAGTTTACCGAGAGGAAAGAAAAGGATACAACCGTTAAAAACCTTGGTTTAAAAGAAGGGCTTTTTAATATCCTTATTATGGGCGGAGGGTTAGGCGTTGGCCCGATTTCAAAATTAGTAAATATCATCTCAAAATGTGCCTGTCCATTTCAAATTATCGTAGTCTGCGGTAAAAACTTAAAGTTATATAGAGAACTTAGAACTCTATCCACGTCATCAAAGATGCCCATTAAGGTTTATGGCTTTGTGGAAAACGTAAATGAACTGATGGATGTTTCTGATGCGATGATTTCTAAACCAGGTGGCTTAGGCTTGTCAGAAGCTTTTGTGAAGGGGCTGCCCGTTTTGGTTACCTCTTATATCGCTGGTCATGAGGCGAAGAATCTTAAATTCCTTGAAAAAAATGGAGGAGGCGTAGGTGCAAGGAGCATCGGGGAGACGCTGCAGAAATTGCAAGCTTTATATGCTTCGAGGGATTTATTGAGTTCGATGAAAGCCAAGGCAAGATTATTAGGCAAACCATCTGCGGCGAGCGATATCGTTTTATTAGCTCTGGAAGCGATGAAGAGATGAATAGGTTAGATGCCCAAAGAGAATTTTTAAGCATCATAAAATCCATAAAGGCTTACATCGAGGCGGAAAAGGCATATGGGATTAGCGAAGTGCTAATGCCGGATGCAAGCCCAGTTAAAATGAAAAGAACTAATAAGGCCTCAAAATTAGAGATGCTCTCCGGAATTAGAAGCGAAGTCTTTAACTGCAAGAAGTGCAACCTTTATAAGACAAGGAGAAACGTAGTTTTTGGAGATGGCGTTCCAAATGCGAAATTGTTATTGGTCGGTGAAGCGCCTGGTTTTGAAGAAGACTTACAAGGTTTGCCTTTTGTCGGACAGGCTGGAAAACTCCTTACAAGGATAATAGAGTCCATTAGGCTTTCGCGCGATAACGTATATATTTGTAATGTGTTAAAATGCCGCCCGCCGGGGAATCGAAGCCCCCTCGCCGAAGAGATAAGCGTATGCAAGGAATATTTACTAAGTCAGATAGAGATAATTTCGCCAAAGGTTATTCTCTGTCTTGGAAAATATGCTGCCTCTGCACTTTTAGGAACAGATGAACCGATTACGAAAATACGTGGGAAAGATTATGATTATAAAGGAATTCGCCTCATTCCGACGTTTCATCCCGCCTATCTTTTAAGAAACCCAAATAGCAAAAAGTATGTTTGGGAAGACCTGCAGAAAATAAAGCGCATCCTTTCGGAGGGTTAAATTGTCAGATAAGGAATATGCCGAGATAGCGATTGGGCTCCCAATCGCAAGGCCATTTCATTATAGGGTCCCCGAAGAGCTTAAGGATAAAATCGAGATCGGAAAAAGGGTTTGGGTTCCATTTAGAAATCGCCTGAAAGTAGGTTATGTCGTAGGGTTCATAGAAGTGCCGCAGGTAAAGAAGGTTCAAGATATCTCATCCGTTATAGATGAATCGCCGATCTTCGACGCTCATATTTTAGAACTTACAAAATGGATTGCCAACTATTATCATACTTCATGGGGAGAAGCAATCGAAGCTGCGATACCCGGTCCTTTAAAGAGGGGCAAAACCAAAGTTAAACCAAGACGGCCGTTAAGAGAAGAGGAATATAAACCAACAAAAAAATTCAAACCCACCGACCAGCAGGAAGGCGCTTTAAAGCCTATCTTAAAATCTCTTTCGGAACATAAACATGATGTCTATCTTTTGCACGGGATAACCAGCAGTGGCAAAACAGAAGTATATTTACAATCTATCGAATTGGCATTGAAGTTGGACATGTCGGCGATAGTTTTAGTTCCCGAAATTTCCCTTACTCCACAAGCTGTCGAGAGGTTCAAGTCCAGATATGGCGGACTTGTAGCGGTCTTACATAGTAAACTTTTAGAAAGCGAAAGACTTATGGAATGGAAGAGGGTAAAAGAGGGCAAGGCAAGAATTGTGATTGGCGCACGCTCCGCCATTTTCGCGCCGGTGAAGAATTTAGGCTTGATAGTAGTTGACGAAGAACACGAGACGACATATAAACAGGAGGATGCCCCCCGTTATAATGCCGTGGATGTTGCGATTATGAGGGCGAAATTGACGAATGCAATTGTAATTTTGGGAAGCGCTACGCCATCGCTAGAAAGTTATTATAATGCCATAACGAAGAAATATAAATTGTTGAAGTTAACCGAACGGATAAAAAAGAGGGGACTTCCTAAGGTTGAAATCATTGATATGCGGCAGGAACTGATCGATACGAAAGAAGCTAGGATTCTTTCCAGAGTCCTCGAAAGCGCCATTGCTGAGATACTCAGCAGAGGCGGTCAAGTCATGTTATTTTTAAACAGGCGAGGATTCTCAACTTTTATTAATTGTAAACGGTGTGGGTATGTAGTCCAATGTAAGTATTGTAATGTAACGCTAACGTATCACTTCGATACCAAGAGGCTTAATTGCCATTATTGTAATTATCAGGTTTCACCTCCGGAAATTTGTCCTAAGTGCAAAACCGAATATATAAGATATTTTGGAATTGGAACGCAAAAGGTTGAGAGCGAAGTCGCTCGACTTTTCCCCCATGCGAGCATTGGTAGGATGGATACGGATGCGACCGCAAAGAGGGGTTCTCATAAACAGATACTAACTGATTTTAAGAAGGGTAAGATAAATATTTTGGTTGGCACACAGATGATTGCGAAAGGGCATGATTTTCCAAAAGTTATGCTCGTAGGCGTTATTTCTGCAGACACCGCCTTGAATTTGCCCGACTTTAGGGCAAGCGAACGGACATTTAATTTGTTAACGCAGGTCGCTGGTCGTGCGGGCAGGGGAGTAGAACCGGGGAGGGTTATAATCCAGACCTATACCCCCAGCCATTATGCAATTGAAAAGAGCATAACCCATGATTATGAGGGATTCTTCGATAAAGAGATAATTTTTAGGCGCGAATTGAGATATCCACCGTTTGTTCATGTGGTAGAAATAAACTTGCGAGGCAGAAACGAAGAGCGGGTTATAAAAATTTCTCACGAGTTAGCCGAGACCTTAAGCGCTATTTCGGAACGAGAGCCCCTTAGGGCGGACCAAGAACCTATTGAAATTGTTGGGCCTGCTCCCGCATTTATTTCTAAGATGAGGGGCCAATTTAGATGGAGTATATTATTAAAGGGCAAAGATCCTAAAGATATTTGTAAGTTAATCGATGAGTCTTTAAAGGCGGTTGAGGGGCGGTCAGCTGTGATTATAACCATTGATGTAGATCCCGTTGGCTTATAAAAAAAGTTTATTTTTTTTCTTCGGTGGGGAAACTTCCTTTTAGCGTCTTTAGCGCATCCAAGTTTTTTAAGCCATGCTCAGCATCTATATCGGAAGGGTCGGCCCTAAGGGTCGCCTGAAAATAAGCACGTGCCTTTTCGTAATCCTCTATTTCCATATAAAGATTTCCCAATTTCTTAAGCGCCTTTACATTTTTGTTATCTATTTGAGGGACCGCTTCTAGTATCTTGATTGCATTTAGCGTTTGTCCCTCACTTAAAAAACAGTCAGCAATTGCATTTAGCGTCCCAATGCTATTGGGGTCGACTCTCATCGCTCTTTCAAGTTGGTAAATTGCCTCCCAGGTCTTGCCGCCCCTTTTAAGCGAAATACCACGCAACCTAAGGAAAAAACCTACTATCTTTCTGATAATTTTTTTTATCTTTAACGGATCAGGGGACCTTTTTAGTTTTTTCCTGAGTGCCAACCACAGATAAAAGCGAGCTTCAGCGAAGTCCTGCTTTAGCGCCAAAGTGGAGGTCAGTAACTCAATGGCGTAATCGTAATTTTCCCTCCTTATGGCTGCAACGCCTTTGTCGTAGTAATCCTTAATTTCCTCCGGCAGAACTTCCTTTTGTGCTTGCGGCCTAATATCCTTTGTTCCGTTAGGCATCGTAATGCTCCTTTTTTAAGGATTATAAGGCATAATGGAGGAGGTGTCAATCAATTTTTAGGTTTGGATTTTGATTTGTTTTGTAGTAAAATATAAAGGGACGGTTCCGTTTTTTATTAGAACCGTCCCTAAATACTAAATAACCGATGGCAATATTACAGATACTGAAATATCCCAACCCAATTTTGAGGAAGAAGGCCGAGGCCTTAAAGGAAATTACCGAAGAGGACAAGTGCCTTATAGGGGATATGATCGATACCATGAAGGCGGTTGAAGGGGTGGGGCTCGCCGCGAATCAAATTGGGGTGTCCAAAAGGATTTTCGTATTTAATTCCTCTGTTGATGAGTGGCGGGCGGATGTACTCATAAACCCGATTGTTATTAAGCGTCGTGGCAGCGAAAAGATGGAGGAGGGGTGTTTAAGCCTACCTGGAATAAGCGAAGAGGTGCGCCGCTCTAACTATATTTTAGTTGAGGGGCGCGACGTAAATGGAAAACCGGTTCGCTTTGAAGCAACGGGTTTGTTGGCGAGGATAATTCAGCACGAAATCGACCACCTAAATGGGATACTACTTATCGATAGGATTAATTTGCTCCGCCGAATAAGGGCGCTGCGCCAGCTTAAAGGAGGTTTCTAAACGGCGTGAAGATAGTATTTTTTGGCACATCAGATTTTGCTGTTCCAAGTTTAATCAGATTAAATGGATGCCACAAGATAGCCGCAGTGGTCACCAAATCCGATAAACCAAAAGGGAGGCATCTTTTATCTCGTCCTTCTCCCGTTAAATCAAAAGCTCAGGAACTTAATATCCCATTATTTTTTATTGATGACATCCCTGAAGGTTATGCTGCAAAAGAGTTGAGCAGATACAGAGCAGATTTATTTGTAGTTATCGCTTACGGGGCTATCTTATCTTCCAATATCTTATCGATTCCCAAATTTTATACGATAGGGTTGCACGCATCTCTATTGCCGAAATATAGAGGGGCCGCGCCGATTAATTGGGCGATTTTAAACGGTGATGCTGAAAGCGGGGTCACGACCTTTAGATTGAATGAAAAGATGGACGTTGGCGATATAATATTACAGAGGGCAATCGCAGTTTTAGATTCCGATAATGCTGAGGCCCTTTATTTAAAACTTTCCTTAACCGGGGCGGATTTGTTGTTAGAGACGATAGGATTGATTGAAAGGCGGAAAGAACAGTTTATTAAACAAAGAGAAGATGAAGCTACTTATGCTCCAAAATTGAAGAAAGAGGATGGAGTTATAGACTGGACAAAAAGCGCAATACAAATACATAATCAAGTCAGGGCGATGTACAATTGGCCTAGTGCCTTCTCTAATTTAGGTGGTCACACAATAAAGATCTGGCAATCTAATGTCGTAGATTCGAAAGCCAAGGGCATTGATAAGCCCGGGGCAGTTATTAAGGTTGAGCCGAATGGGATATTCGTTGCCTGTGGAGAAGGGGCTCTTTGCATCAAGGAGTTGCAAGCAGAAGGTGGCAGGCGAATGCCGGTTGCGGACTACTTACTTGGACATAAAATTTTAGTGAGCGATTTTTTCCTTTAACTAAATTAGATGATATGTTATAATCTAGCGTTGTTTATTTATTTCTTTATTTAGATGATAAGCAGGGTTGCGCCTTACGATATAATTCGTAGAGACTTCGAACACCTTAAAGAGACCGAAGAGTTAAATACAACAAGGGAGACCGAAGAGTTAATTTTTGTGCAGTCCCTCGAAGGCAGGGCCCATAACGGTGCTGGGTCCTTCCACAAAAGATTTTATGTAAATACAACGATCGATGATATCGTTCAGGCGATAAGGTTAAATCCCAATGAGATAAAGAGGAAACGCCAACTTTTAATAGATGAAATAGTTGAGTATGTAAAGGAGGTTATCAAAGGCAAACCTAGGAATAGGCTTTTAAATTCAAAAGGCGAGCCGTTGCTTGGGATACCTAATTTTAGGCAGATAGAAGTTGATCCTCACGAAGTTTTAAGAGGGGTTTATATTGGGGGGTTAAGGGATAATTGCGAAGTAAGGAAGGCGACGGAACTGAGGTATGAAATTACGATTGGTTACGGGAAATGTTATCCCATCAATGTTGAGGTTATGGAGGATTTGAGGTTAGACGGAGAGATACTTGCTCATCAAGGGCATGCCGAGTCTATCGAGCTTTATAAGAAGGAGGGATTGATAATCAAGCCAGAAGATTTAGATGAAATCGCTCCTCAGAACATGAGATACCTGTACATACGCCATGCGTTGGGACCGGGACAATCCGACGATTCCGCTATGGTTTCCGCAGGTCTTATTTATAATAAAGATGTTGCACTTGGAGTTTTCTTGGCGGACGCGATAGATACCCTTGAAAAATATGTCTTAGCTTTTAGAGATCAAGATGATGAGCTTGCTTGTTATGTAGGGGAGAATTACTTAGGGTTAGGTATCACGATGGATGAAATATATGAAATTGCGTATCTTTCTGCCATACCCGAGGGCGAGGAGGAAAAGATCCCAGATAGTTCTTTAAGGTATTTTCTATCAAAGGACCCCCATGTAGGGCAGTGTGCGCTGGAGAGCCATTTAAATTTCATAGAGGGCAAGCCATATTTTCCTATATTCATAAGCTACAATAGGATTTTATCGAACGATTTTTATCGTTACATTAGGGATAAGGTTTTAGCGCTGAAAAAACCAGAGGCGGTTATAACTTCTGAGGCGTTGGTCAAGGGATTAGAAAGACCTGTCGAAGAATTTTTGAAGCAGTCTGCGGTTACAGTTAAAACTGGCATTCCTTTGAAAGAAGCTATCGAGAAGATGCGTCAGAGCAGCGCAGAATTTATCGTGATTCAGGATGAGAATAATATAGTTAAAGGCGTCCTTTCGATAAATGACCTCTTAAGATTAATGTTGGAAAAGGGAAAGGAAATTTAAAGTATGCCCGAACTTAGAAAAGACCCCCTTATCGGCAGATGGGTTATAATCTCCACGGAGAGAGCGCGCCGACCATCGGATTTTGCCCCGCATGCGGTTTCGGAGGAGAAATACGAAGAACGACCCTGTCCGTTCTGTGCCGGGAAGGAAAAAGAAACCCCACCTGAAATATTCGCGATTCGCGACCCAGGCACTAAACCAAATGAACCCGGTTGGCATGTAAGGGTTGTTTCTTCCATTTCGCCAGTATTAAAGATAGAGGGAAAATTGGATAGGCATGGCAGGGGCATTTATGACGTCTTAAATGGTATAGGGGCACACGAGATCGTAATTGAGACGCCAGAACATATACAAAATATTGTGGACTTGCCCGAGCAACAAATCACGGATGTAATTACTACATATATTGAGCGAATTGTGGATCTAAGTAAGGACCCGCGCTTTAAATATGTACTCCTTTTTAAAAATTATGGAATAGTGGCAGGCGAAGGTAGGATAAGACATGCGCGCTCGCAATTAATTGCGCTACCTGTCAATCCAATTAGATTAAAAGACGAGTTAATAGGAGCGCGTCAATATTTCGAATATAAGGAGCGGTGTATCTTTTGCGATATCATAAAGCAAGAATTAGAGATGGGGAAACGCGTCGTAGCGGATATAAATGGTTTTGTAGTAATTGCACCTTTTGCATCGAGATTTCCTTTTGAGATGTGGTTGCTCCCCAAGGAACATAGTGCGGATTTTTCTCACATAACTAAGGATAAAAGAACTGGCTTAGCGAAGGTGTTTAAGGTAGTACTTCAGAAACTGAGGAAGGCTCTTTCAGATCCCCCTTATAACTTTATTTTGCATACGGCGCCTTTTAGAACTCCGAAGGCAGGATATTGGCGGACGATAGACGAAGATTTTCATTGGCATATCGAGATAATACCGAGGCTGACTCGAGTGGCAGGATTTGAATGGGGAAGTGGATTTTACATAAATCCAACGCCCCCTGAAGAAGCAGCAAGATATTTGAAGGAAGTAGAGGTTTAACTATATTTAAAAATGGCAGAACTACGCAGAGATCCTATAACGGGTAGATGGGTCATAATCGAGACGGAAAAGATAAAAGTACCGTCTGACTATGAGGTTGAACAGCACGTCAAAAAGTCAGGCGTATGCCCATTCTGTCCGGGCAACGAACATATGACTCCCCCTGAGATAGATGCGCACAGGGAAGGCGAAATTAAGCCAAATACCCCCGGTTGGCTTACTCGTATAATCCCAAACAAATTTCCCGCTTTGAGGATAGAGGGGAATTTGGACAGGACTGGCATTGGAATATACGATATGATGAATGGCATCGGCGCACACGAAGTTATCGTGGAAAATCCCGACCACAACAAAGAATTATGCGACCTGATGGACCACGATGTTGAAAAAGTTATTTGGGCGTATCGAAATCGTAGTTTAGACTTAAGGGGCGACAAGAGATTTAAATATATTTTAATTTTTAAGAACTACGGCGTATCGGCTGGGGCATCATTGGAACACCCTCATTCTCAACTAATCGCCCTTCCTATTGTCCCCAAACGCGTAAATGAGGAATTGCGCTGGTCTGAAAAGTATTTTGGCTATCGGGAAAGATGCATATTTTGTGATATTTTACATCAGGAGATAGATGAAAGGGTGAGGATCGTTTCCGAAAATAAAAGTTTTATTGCATTCGCGCCATTTGTATCGAGGTTCCCATTTGAGATTTCGATCTTCCCAAAAATGCACAGCGCAGATTTTAGCTATATTCAGAAGGAGGAGGTTGTTGACCTGGCAAGGATTTTGAGAGAGACGTTGCTTAGAATCAAGGTAGCTTTAAGGGACACTTCATATAACTACCTTATTCATACTTCGCCAATTGAGACAAGGGAGCGTCCCGACTATCATTGGCACGTTGAGATTATGCCGAGATTAGGCAAGACTGCAGGCTTCGAGTGGGGGACTGGCTTCTATTTGAATCAGACGCCGCCCGAGATTGCGGCAACAGCGTTAAGGGAGGCTAAAATATAAAAAGGAGGAATAAAGAATGGCTGTACGAATTGGAATCAACGGTTTTGGAAGGATCGGGAGGCTAGCATTAAAAGCAGGCCTTAATTCAAAAGAACTGGAGTTCGTCGCCGTTAACGACTTGACGGATACAAAGACTTTAGCGCATCTTTTTAAATACGATTCCACATTCGGAGTTTTTGACGGCGAGGTGAGTTCCACCGAGGACTCCATTATTGTTAATGGCAAGAAGATCAAGGTATTTTGCCAAAAGGACCCAGCTCTTATTCCTTGGAAAGACTTAGGCGTTCAGATAGTAATAGAATCTACGGGCAAATTCACAGAGGCAGAAAAAGCAAAAGCTCATATAGTTTCAGGAGGAGCCAAAAAGATAATCATAAGCGCACCGGCAAAGGGTGATGACGGTACATTTTGCATGGGCGTAAATGAAGATAAATACGATCCCCAAAAGCATAGTATTATCTCTAACGCTTCATGTACGACTAACTGCCTGGCGCCTGTTTCGAAGGTCCTTTTGGATAATTTCGGCATCAAAAGGGGTTATATGACCACGGTTCACTCTTATACGAACGACCAAGTGACATTGGATTTTCCACATAAGGATTTGCGCAGGGCAAGGACAGCAGCGCAAAATATAATCATCACTAAAACAGGTGCTGCAGCAGCCATTGGCGTGGTTATCCCGGAGTTAAAAAGGAAGATGGACGGTGTGGCAATTAGGGTTCCGACGCCCAACGTCTCTTTAATAGTATTAACCGCTGAGTTAGAAAAAAAGGCAACGGCTGAGGATATAAATGCGGCTTTCAAGAAAGCGGCCTCAAGCGAAAGGATGAAAAAATATTTAGCGGTGACAGACGAACCTTTGGTGTCGCGCGATTTCAACGGAAACGATAAATCGGCTACGGTGGATGCGCAATCTACTAAAGTCATAGGCGATAATTTAGCAACGGTCTTTGCTTGGTATGATAACGAGTGGGCATATTCCTGTAGGTTGGTCGATCTTACCGAATATATCTTAAAGAAAGGACTATAACATAAGTCAGGAGCAAACGAGATGGACAAACTTACTATTAAAGATATTGATTTGAAGGATAAGCGCGTTTTAATGCGGGTCGACTTTAACGTGCCGCTCGACGATAATTTGAATATCACCGATGATACGAGGATAAGGGCGACGTTGCCGACCATAAAATACGCTTTAAATAAAGGCGCAAAATTGATTTTGATGAGCCATTTAGGAAGGCCTGACGGGAAAGTAGTCGATAAGCTAAGGCTCAACCCCGTCGCAAAGAGGTTAGGTGAATTATTGCAAAAGCCGGTTAAAAAGACAAACGATTGCATAGGGACCGAAGTAAATACGGCTGTTTCTCAATTGAAACCGGGCGAGTGTCTTCTGCTCGAAAACTTAAGGTTCCACCCGGAAGAGGAAGCGAATGAGCCAAATTTTTCAAAGGAATTGGCGAGCTTGGCAGAGGTCTATGTAAATGATGCTTTTGGAACTGCTCATCGTGCGCATGCTTCGACTGAAGGAATTACCAAATTCTTAACTTCCGCAGCAGGTTTTTTATTGGAGAAGGAGATAAAATATTTAGAAGGAAAGGTTAAAAATCCCGCAAAACCGTTCGTTACGATTTTAGGCGGGGTGAAGGTCTCGGACAAGATAGGCGTCATAGAAAATTTGCTGAATAAGGCGGATGCCCTTTTAATCGGCGGAGGAATGGCATATACCTTCTTGAAGGCTTTGGACAAGCCGATAGGAAATTCCAAATTGGAGAAGGATAAAATTGACGTAGCGAAGGGACTGCTCGAAAAAGCAAAACAGAAAAATGTAAAAGTGCTGTTGCCCATAGATAACGTAATAGCGGATAAAGTTGCACCGGATGCGCAGTCAAAATTAGTTGGCGAAGATATACCGGATGGTTGGATTGCGGTTGATATAGGCCCTAAGACCGTGGAGTTGTTTAAAAAGACACTCAAAGATGCGAAGACGATCGTCTGGAATGGCCCCCTTGGGGTTTTTGAGATAGATAAATTCGCAGAGGCAACCAAAGATATAGCAAACTATATCGTTACCTTAAATGCGATATCGATAATTGGAGGCGGCGATACAGCCGCTGCGATTTCGAAATTCGGTTTGGAAAATAAGATGACGCACATATCGACCGGCGGTGGCGCATCGCTTGAATATTTGGAAGGCAAGGAACTTCCGGGAATAAAGGCGTTAACGGATAAAAAATAGATGAGAAAGCCGATTATTGCAGGCAATTGGAAGATGTATAAGACGGTCGCAGAGGCTGTCCAGCTCGTCGATGGCTTAAAAGGCCAACTTCGAGAGGAGAAAGAGGTAGAGGTTGTTGTATGCCCGCCTTTTACTGCAATTTTGAAAGTTGCCGAGGCACTAAAAGGTTCGAATATAAGATACGGAGCACAGGATCTGTTTTGGGAGGACGAAGGCGCTTATACGGGTGAGGTTTCTCCCAAGATGTTAAAGGACTTAGGTTGCAGTTACTGCATAATCGGCCATTCCGAACGGAGGACTTACTTTGGTGAGATAAACGAGAGCGTAAATAAAAAAGTCAAAGCAGCGTTAAAATACGAAATAATCCCGATAATGTGCGTAGGCGAGCGGCTTGAGGAGAGGGACAAAGGCAAAACTTTTGATGTTGTAAAAGACCACGTTGAGGGCGGACTTAAAGGTTTGGCCAAAAATGACGTTTTAAATATCGTAATTGCATATGAGCCGGTTTGGGCTATTGGGACGGGAAGAAACGCGACACCCGAACAAGCCCAAGAGGTTCACAAATATATTAGAGAATTGCTCAAAAGTTCTTATGGCGAGGAGATTTCCTCTCAAGTTAGAATACAATATGGCGGCAGCGTAAAGCCGGATAATATCCGTGGGATTATGGACGGAGAGGACGTAGACGGTGCTTTAGTCGGCGGAGCGAGTTTGAAATTGGATGACTTCGTCGAGATGGTTAAGCAAAGCAAAAGAAGATAAAAGGAGTGAAAATGAAATGTTTGGTATTTTAATTGCGATTCACGTGTTGGCGTGTTTAGTTTTGATCGCGGTCATATTATTGCAGGCAGGAAAGGGTGGCGGTCTAGCAGAGACGTTTGGCGGTGGAGGTGGGGGATTTCAGAGCATCTTTGGTACAAAGACATCGACGTTTTTGACGAGGGCAACCGCTGTTTGTGCCGTAGCTTTTTTAACGACCTCCTTAAGTTTGGCTATACTCTCAGCTAAGCGTGGCAAATCTTTGATGGAAAGGGAGATGGTCACTGAGGAAAAAGCAACGCCTCAACCAATGCCAAGTGGAGAAAAAGCTCCGCAATAAAATTGGAGATTTAAAATATGAATAAAAAAATACCGCTTCTTGCGGTATTTTTTTTGTTGGGGACGTTCCCCATGGGGACACCCCAGTTAATAACAGCGGAGATGAGTACGGGGACTGTCCCTTCTTATGGAGACGCAATCGTTGTGGCATCCATAGGTGATGCAAATACATTGGTTCCAATTCTCGCATCTGATTCTGCTTCACAGGAAATTTGCGCCCTAGTTTTCAACGGCTTGGTCAAATATGATAAGGATATAAATTTAGTAGGCGATTTATCTGAAAACTGGGAGGTAAAAGAGGATGGGCTTGTTATAATATTTCATTTAAGAAAGAATGTCAGGTGGCACGACGGAAAACCCTTTACAGCGCACGATGTTGAATTTACGTATAAAAAATTGATAGACCCGAATGTCAGGACGCCATACAGCGGAGATTTCGAGAGGATAAAATCTTTAGAAGTTCTCGATGATTATACTGTAAAGGTCACTTATAAAGAACCGTTCTCGCCAGGGCTTTCGAGTTGGGGGATGTGGATTATGCCAAAGCATATTTTAGAGAACGAGGACTTAAGCAACACCAAATTCGCGCGCGCACCGATTGGGACAGGCCCATATAAATTTAAAGAGTGGAGGACAGGCGAAAAAATTGTTTTGGTATCAAACTTGGGACATTTTGAGGGCAGGCCTTATATCGATAGATATATTTATAGAATAATCCCCGACCAGGCGACGATATTCTTGGAATTACAGACGCAAGGCGTAGACGAGATTGGATTGACGCCGTTACAATATTCTCGTCAGACAGATACAGCATTTTTTAAAAGGTATTACCGTAAATATAAGTACCCAGCATTTGGCTACACCTATTTGGGCTTTAATTTGAAAGACCCGAAGTTTAAGGACAAAAGGGTCAGGCTCGCGATAGATTATGCAATTGATAAAGAGGAGATTATAAGAGGCGTACTTTTAGGGCTGGGAAGGGTCTCAACCGGTCCATTTCCACCAGAATCGTGGGCGTATAATAAAGATGTTGTGCCCATTCCCTACAATCCGAAGGTTGCTAAGGAATTGTTGAAAGAGGCCGGCTGGGAGGATAGGGACGGCGATGGCTGGCTCGATAAAGATGGAACAAAGTTTGAATTTACTTTAGTTACAAATCAAGGTAATGACCAACGCAAGGTCGCGGCAGAGATCATCCAGAGGAGATTAAAAAGAGATAGGAATAGATATGAGGATATGGATTATCGAATGGGCAACTTTTTTAACAAAATTTATAGACAAGCGAAAATTCGAGGCAATAATTTTAGGTTGGGGTCTTTCTCGAGACCCCGACGCTTACGATATCTGGCATTCTTCTAAACAGAGGGAGGGCGAATTTAATTTCATTGGGTACGAAAATAAAGAAATCGATAAACTTCTGGGGGAGGGGCGACGAGTTTTCGACCAAGAGAAGAGAAGTGAGATTTATCGCAAGGTTCACCAGTTAATCTATGACGATCACCCCTATATCTTTTTATATGTCCCCGATGCTTTGCCTATAGTCCACGCAAGGTTTAAGGGCATCGTGCCTGCGCCATTAGGAATAGGTTACAATTTCATAAAATGGTACGTCCCTAAAGAAGAGCAAAAGTATACAAGATGGTCAATTACATATTAAGGCGACTTTTAGGTCTCATACCAGTTTTATTCGGCATTACGATAATTACCTTTTTTGTAATCCATCTTGCACCCGGGAAACCCACTCGCCTTCAAGCCGAGTTATCACCGAAAATAACGTTGGAGGCCAGAGAAAAATTAGATAAGCTCTACGGCCTGGATAAGCCAATTCACACTCAGTATTGGAATTGGCTCAAGAAACTGGCAAGGCTTGATTTCGGCAGGTCTTTTACCGATGAAAGGCCAGTTTTAAACAAAATTCTGGAACGCATACCTATTACAATTACCATTGATATCCTATCGTTACTGCTCATTTTTCTTATCGCTGTGCCCATTGGGATTATGAGCGCTGTAAAGGAAGGTTCGTTATTCGATAAATCTTCAACAGTATTTGTATTCGTTGGATTTGCCACGCCTACGTTTTGGCTGGCATT
>JBDRDF010000018.1:0-22324 GCA_043821025.1 Candidatus Omnitrophota bacterium | reverse complement strand
ATAAGAATCAAACAATCAGAAATTTAATATTGTTGTATTCTACAAACTGGATAGTCTCTAAAGATCAGTTAAAGACCTAAATTATCTCATTGAAACTTTTGAGAAAAACAATGTTGCAATTAAATCCATTACTGAACCTTTTGACACCTCTTCCCCTCCGGGGAAACTGATGTTTAATATGCTTGGTTCATTTGCTCAGTTTGAAAGAGAGTTAATCGGCGAAAGGACAAAACTTGGCTTATATCGCGCATTTGATGAAGGAAAGTGGATTACTACGCCACCTTACGGCTACAATATCAAAGACGGACAACTTGTCCTAAATGATAAAGAAGCCATCTTTGTAAAACGCGCAATAGAATTGTGTTTAGTAGGAAACCTTGGTATCGGCGCAATCGCCAAACTACTCAAAGAAGAAGATAAAGTAACCCGCAGGGCAGGAAAATGGGCTAAGAATTCGGTGTGGAATTTGTTACATAATCCTGTTTATTGTGGGATGGCGCTTTGGAAAGAAGAACTCAGAAAAAGAAACCATCAACCAATTATCACCAAAGAAGAATTCGATTGTATCCAAGAAAGATTGCATGAGAAATATCTCATTCCGCCCCATACAAACTGTAGCCGTAATTTTCTGCTGGGGATAATTGAATGCGGAAAATGCGGCGCAAAGCTCAAGGTATCTGTGGCAAAACACAAATACCGTTACTATGCATGCACTGGAAGAGAAAACGGATGTGACCTACCCTATATTTCTGCCAACGCCATCGAAGAGGTCGTCTTGGATGAAATAAGAAAATCTGCTGCAGATAAGAAAGTGATTGAGCGATGCATAAAAGAACTCAGGCAAAATACTGCGGAGGAGATAAAAACGCTGAAGAAGGAATTAACCTTTCTTAAAAGGCAACTTCAGGAATCCTCGGATAAGAAAGAAAAGACTCTGAGCTGGTTGGCGAATATGCTTCCGGAAAAAAATGTCACGGGCAGAGTTGAAATGGAAGTAGAGCAGTTAAATGTCCAGATTGAGAAGCTTAAATTGGCTATTACGGAAACTGAGGCTAAGTTTAATCGAATTGAAATTGGCGAGGTTAGGATTGAACTAATTGCTTCTTTTTTGGAGGACTTTTTGAATTCTTTCAAAGAATGGGATGTAAAACAAAGAAAACTGATGATTCGGCTGGTTGTAGATAAAGCTATTGTTTACAGCAAGGACAAACTGAAAATTACCCTCTCTATTCCCTTACCCAAAAATAAAAAATTGATTAGCTCGCCAGCAAAAAAGGGAACAGTCGCGCCTTGTGCCTGTGGCACAGATAGCACTTTTGTTCCCGCTGTTCCCATCTTTGCCTTATCTGGGGTGGATGACGGGGATCGAACCCGCGACACCGAGAGCCACAGTCTCGTGCTCTATCCAACTGAGCTACACCCACCACCTTTGAATTATTATAGCATAACTTTTAATGTCTGGATATTTAGAAGGAACGGTTCTCTTGCGCTTGCTCAAAAATTCTTTTTATACTTTATCAAAACTTTATCATCTGTCTTTGGCTTGTCCTGCGTCTCGACAGCCTTATCAGTCTGTTTTAACTCCTTCTCGCCCTCTATGGAAATATTTTCGGTAATCTTATATTCGCCCCCGGCCTTATGGGTCGCTGTCGTCCTTTCAGTCGTCCTCTGAGGCTGCTCAATACTATAAGAAGCTGCTGCTTTTTCCGATAGCGACTTTTTAACCGCTATTCCCTTTGTCTGGCCATCATATTTTAAAGATATATCGACGCCGTACTCCCTTGAGATCTTGCCTCCCGAACCACCGAAGACAAAATAATCGATAAAATCCTTTGCGAGGTCTGCTGATATCTGGCCCTGGGCCAAGGCCTCTTCCGCTCCTCTCCATCGCTTTCCGGTTCCCAGCATAAGCAACAGCCGCTCCTGGGCCATTGGAGGCTCTGAGGACAATTTTAAATCCGGACTTTGCGGCGTACCTTTCACCGAGATATTGATCTTGACCTCCTCGATATTAGCGGTTCCATGCAAATCAAACGAAGGTGACTTCATATCGCCATTAAATAGAATCTTGCTCTTAAGAAGCCCCGCAACAACATTTTTTGGTCCCGATATCATCCCTTTTTCTAACAGTATCTGCCCGTAAAGTTGAGGGTCGCTTTTTACATTTTTGGCTTTCAGATTAAAAGAACCAGGACAGTTTACCACCGAGAAGCCATTATGCGAAATTTCGGTAATTAAAAATTTTCCGGACAATATCGGCTCAACCGATGTTCCTCCAATTGAGACATCCAAATCAGACGTTACGCCGGATACCTTTTTTAATGCTTTGTCATTCGAGACTATCTCAAGAACTTCTGCAATATCTATCTTCTTCGAATAAAGAGTTAGGGCCAAAGCGTCTTTTTCGTAACTCCCGTAAAAAAGTATCGGATCCGAATATGGCAATTTAAGCTGGCCGTTGTGGATCTCGGCTTTAATTCCGCCAACGCCAAAGGATGGAATGCGAAGACTTATCTCCTGGATCCTCAATGAGCTACCCTCGGGCAGCCATTTCATATTATCAATTGTAATTTCCTGCAATATAAACCCTTGCGATAGATTACCCTCCGTCTTTTTGATAGCGAATTCATCGGTTCCTAAATATCGGGAGATTGCAAACCTTGTGATGTAAGCGGAGCCTTTCGTCGTAGAACAAAAGTAGTATCCCACAATTACAAGGGTGAGAATGGTAATGACGATAATAAATATCATTATTGGTAAAAGACGGATTTTTCTATGTCTCATAATGTTTACCTATTTTTGATGTTTAAACTCGGGGGCTAAATGCCAAGAATAAATGGCGCGCCTGGGGCGACTCGAACGCCCGACCCACTGCTTAGCTTACCGCACCGAATTTCTCCGGCCAAAATGTTGCGGTCTGGACTATGTCTTCGCCATTTCAGGCGTGCAGCGTATAGTCTCTGAGGACTCCCATAACGGTTGCCTGCAAGTTGCCCTGAATTTTAAGGGGTTCCTTGCATACAGCTGCATCCACTCTATACGTTCCTATTCCGCATAGAGGCTCCTAATTGAAGGCAGTTGCTCTATCCAACTGAGCTACAGGCGCGTTGCAAAAATTATGGTCGGGGCGACTGGATTTGAACCAGTGACCTCTTGCTCCCAAAGCAAGCGCTCTAAACCAAGCTGAGCCACGCCCCGAGAGTTTAACAAAAGACCAAAATTCGCTCTCACTCGTCGAGAGCGAATATAATAGTTCTTTTAGATTTTACCAACTTGGTCTTCAAAAGTCAAACCCTTTCGAATATGGCCTGAATTTCCTCATCGTGTCTTTCTATTTTTCTTTCAAGTTCGCTTTTTGTCTCAATACCATATAGCGTCACCAAATCCTTATCCAGCATCACCTTTTTGCCTCGAATCATAAGGATTTTATTTCAAGATTTTTAATAGTTTGTGTCATCGCGAGCGACCCAAAAATTTCGTTAGAGGAAGGGAACAAACTCATTGTCTAACCTCATTTCAACTGCTATAATATCTTTTTATGCAGGTGAAAACGAAACGCCGAGGCATTTCCCTCTTCAGGAAAATAATATTCTTCCTTATAATCTTGGCTCTGTTTGCTGCCATAGGGCTGTGGTACGTCAATGAATACATCCTTCCGGAAAAAGGTAAGGTATTTATCGTTGACTACCTGACCAAAGCGACGGGGCGAAAAGTAACTTTAGAAAGCATCTATTACAATCCCTTCAGGGGCATCGCATTAAAAAATCTGACTATCTCCGACGACCCAAAATATGCAAGAACGTTCCTCATAATAGAAAGATTATATTTCAATGTCTTGTATCTACCCGTCTTTCAGGAAAAGAAAATCATGATTCCACTGGTAAAAGTTGATGGGCCCAAATTTATTTTAACGATAGATAATGAAAACAGATGGAATTTCGAGTCCCTCAATTTTCTAAAACCGAAAGAAGCAACGCTACCGCAAGCCGTTCCGGCAGAAACAGCGCCTCAACAACTGCCACAACAAGCACCGCCGACGCAGCTGCCAGAAGCTCCGCAATTTAAGGTCTACATCTATAAAGTCGCACTTTCTAATGCAACTTGTACGTTCGAAGACCGCGCGCTTGAACCTATGTTCTCAAAAGAGATAAAAAATATGGATTTCCAAGCATCGATCTCATACCCCCTAAAAATCAAATATAGATTAAATTCGGAACTTGTAACCAAACAGAAAAATTCGCTCGCTGCAAGGGGTGAATTTGACCCCGCAAAGAAAGAGTTATCGGTTAACCTGCAGTTAAAGAATATTCCGCTGGCTGATTTTCAGCCGTATTATGTGGGCCTGCCGTTTAAAACGCTATCGGGAAATTTAGGCGGCGAATCGGATGTTATTTATTCGACGAAAGATGCCTTCAAAATCACAACGACTTCGACGATAACTAAATTAAACTTAGTCGGCGATGACTTCGCTGCAAAAGGCGATGCCGATATAAAAGGAAAGCTCGATCTTAACCCGAAGGATAAAACGACGTTAAAGTATAGCGCAGATGTGGCTCTTAGGGAAACGGACCTTACGTTTAAAACTTTGACCTCAAAGATAAACGGTAACGTTGACCTTGCCTATTCCAAGGACTCGTTTATGATTAAAACATCGTCAACTATGACGGGACTTAATTTAAGCGGGGATAAATTTTCCGCAAAAGGCGACGTTGACGTAAATGGCCAAGCGTCTTTAAATCCTCAGGACAAAACGACGCTGAAATATAGCGGCGATGCGCTTTTAAAGGATGTCCTTGTGTGTGGCGTTCCAACACTGGATGTCGTCGAAAAAATAAATGGAAAAGTACTTTTCAACGAGACGAAATTATGGGCTGATGTAATTAAAGGCGCATCGCGCGGCCTAGACCTTATATTTGCAGGGAGCTTAAAAGACTACGTAAATCCATATCTTACATTGACGGCGAAGACAACGGTAAACTTAAGCAAACTTAATGAATTTCTAACTGCCGAATTAAAGGAGCGGTTAAAGGATTACGAAATTGCGGGAATAAGCCAAACGACGCTGAGCATAACCGGACTACTTAAAGATAAGGTTCCCCTGGACTTGACCATTACTTCTCTCCTATCAAACTGCAACCTAAAAGCCAAATTTTTTCCCAAGCCTTTAACCTCAATAAACGGCACGTTTATATCAAAAGCAAATTCTGCAACTTTAAAAGATATCTCTGCAATTTATAACGATAAAACATATAAACTAAACGGCGACGTAAAAGATTTCAAAACCCCGCAATTTAATCTAGCGCTGGCTTCGGATGACTTAACCCTTAGGACGAATTTCGTCCTGCAAGAGACCTTGGCTACACTCAGTAAACTCGAAGGAAAATATAAGAATATAAAATTCAATCTGTTTGGGGCAATCTCAGATTTTAAGGACCCACTTTTGAATGTCTATGGGAGCGTTGAGACGGACATAAATGAACTTAAAAATTACCTGCCTAAACAAACCACTGAACTTCTTACCAAAAATGAGGTGAGCGGCGCGCTATTGGCTAAATTCTACTTTAACGGAAAACAGAAAGACCAAAAGAGTTGGGCTATTGACTTAAAAGCAGAATCGCCACAACTTCAGGTCAAAAAACTAAAATTTGATGACTGCCATTTGGACTATAAATTTAAGGATAATTTCGTATCTATGCCGGCCATAACCGCAAAGCCATACGGCGGAAGTCTCGCTGCAAATATCGCAATCGACTACTCGCAGGAAAACCCCCAATACGTAATTGAAGTCGACGTAAGAGACGTTGATATAAACAAATGGAGGAATGATACGGAATTAAAAAAATACGATTTGCGCGGCTTCTTTTACGCGAGCGCACAGTTTGGCGGCTTCGGAAAAAATATAGAAACTCTACGCGGAAAAGGCCAGTTTGCAATAGTAAACGGAAAACTATGGGAGCTGCCCGTATTTGCGGGACTTGCGAACATATTATTCATACCCGGCGTTGACAAAATAGTATTCAGAGAAGCGCAGGGAAGTTTTACCGTAGGAAATAAGGTCATCTACACAGGTGACACTAAAATACTCGCAACTGAGATGAATCTCATCTACGACGGCACTGTAGATTTCGACGGCAATCTGGATTTTTCAATCACCGCTGCGTTTGCAAAAGACTTGCTTAGCATTCCGTCCGGTTTGGGTCCTTTAAGAGATCTATTGGTGGACCAGGCGGGAAATTATATTGGGGACATAAAATTAAAAGGCACACTCAAAGAACCAAAGCATACAATAAAACCATTCCCGATAGATAAGATTTTGCAGAAGAAGTTATTGGATAGACTTCTCAGAGGAGTCTTCGAAGGTACCCCTGAATAATTGTTCTTGCCTTTTTTAGGGCTTTAGCACGATGGCTTACCTTATTTTTAATCTTAGGACCTAATTCTGCGAACGTTTTATTATATCGAGGATAGACGAAGACTGGGTCGTATCCAAAACCGCTTTTCCCCCTCCGAGCAAACGAAATCCATCCGCTGCACTTACCTTGGGTCGTCCCTACCAAGCCATTTTTATCGGCGATTGCGATAACGCATACGAATTTGGCCTGCCTCTTTGATTTTGGAATTCCGGATAATAATCTCAATAGCTTCTGATTAATTTCCGCATAGGATGCGCCTTCGCCAGCAAATCTCGCCGAACGAACGCCGGGCTTTTGCCCAAGCTCTTTTACCTCCAACCCGGAATCATCCGCTAAAGTCAGTTTTTTGGTGAACTTTGCGATTGCGAGCGCTTTTTTCTTGGCGTTCTCGTCGAAGGTTTTACCGTCTTCCTTCACTTTGGGAGCGGCAGGAAAATCGTTTAGGTCTAGTACTTTAATCTTTAAGTCATTAAGGAGGGTTTTTAATTCTTTTTTCTTTTCTTTATTTCTGGATGCGATGACGATTTCAAACACTAAAATTTCCTAGCGCCTTCTTCTGAATTTCAATCAATTGAACTATGCCTTTCTTGGCCAAGACGATTAGTTGCTGCATCTGGGATTCTTCGAAAGGCTCGCCTTCGGCAGTGCCTTGTATCTCTATAAATTTTCCTTTGCCGGTCATAACTATATTCATATCTACATCTGCAGCCGCGTCTTCTTCAAAAGTTAAATCTAGAACGGCTTCGCCCTTTATTATGCCCACGCTTGTTGCGGCGACGTAATCTAAAATAGGCAACTTTTCAATTACGCCTTTCTTCTTAAGACCTGCCAATGCGTCAACAAGCGCCACGAAGCTTCCCGTTATCGATGCTGTTCGCGTTCCGCCGTCGGCCTGGATTACATCGCAGTCAATCCAAATTGTCCGCTCGCCCAATGAAGTCAAATCAGCAACAGCCCGCAAAGAACGCCCGATTAATCTCTGTATCTCGTGAGTCCTGCCACCTATAGACCCGCGCGTTCCTTCCCTCTGGACTCGCGCCTTGCATGAGCGGGGAAGCATACCATATTCCGCCGTTATCCAGCCTGTGCCTTTGCCTTTTAAAAATTGCGGGACGTTTTCGTCGACGGATGCGGTACATATAACTTTTGTGTCGCCCAATTCGATAAGACATGAACCCTCAGCGAATTTCATATAATTTCGCGTGATATTTACTTTCCTTAAAATCTCAGCACCTCTGCCATCCTGTCGCATTATCATTTTGTTCTCCCCCTTGAATCTATGCCCACTATTGCCGGAAAATCTTTTAACTTTAACCTATAAATTGCCTCAGCACCTAATTCTTTATATGCTATTGGCTTTGCTTCGACGACTTTCTTAGAAAGATATGCGCCTGCGCCGGCAATCGTTAAAAAATAGACCGCTTTATATCTTTTAATCGCTTGCCTTACTTCTTTTGAGCGATTACCCTTGCCAATCATCCCTTTAAGTCCCGCCTTAAGCAGAGCCGGCGTAAAACTATCCATCCTGCTCGCCGTTGTGGGCCCACAGGAACCTATTATTTTACCCTTAGGCGTCGGCGTAGGACCAGCGTAATAGATAACCTGACCCTTCAAATCGATTGGAGATTTTTTTCTTGCAATATCTTTTACTAACTTTAAATGGGTCTGGTCGCGGGCGGTATAGATGTAGCCGTCCAGCAAAATCTCATCTCCTGCTTTTAATTTTTCAATCTCTCTATTTTTAAAAGGACTTACTATTTTCTTCATTTTAGTAATATGGTAATATGGGTCCGTTTCATTTGGGGACAGTTCTATCAGGTGAAGTGCCCCCAAATGAAACGGACCCCCCTCACATTATTACTGAAGCGCTTCTCGTCGCATGACAAGATATATTGACGCAAACCGGCAAACCTGCAATATGAGTCGGATATGTCTCTATGCTAACCGCTAAACAAGTTGCGTTGCCACCCAATCCCATCGGGCCTATCTTTAAACTGTTAATCTTTTTAAGTAAGCCATTCTCGAGTTTTGCGATATGAGGTTTTAAATTTCGCTTATCTATCGGGCGAAGCAAAGCTTCTTTTGCCAAAATACAGGCTTTGTCTAAAGTCCCGCCTATCCCGACACCGATTATAAAAGGCGGGCATGCATCTGCCCCTGCATTTTTTACAGTCTCTATTATAAACTCTTCGATCTTATTCATGTTATCGGTTGGTTTAAACATCTTTGTTGCGCTTTTATTCTCGCTTCCGAATCCCTTTGGTGAGACCGTAATCTTTATCTTGTTGCCAGGCACGATTTTTGTATGAATTACTGCTGGCGTATTATCTTTTGTGTTTACCCTCAATAATGGATCGGCAACAACCGATTTTCTTAAGTATCCTTTTTTATAACCCTGCTTTATGCCGTTATTTATTGCCTTTTCTAAATCGCCGCCGACCAGTTTTATACCTTGCCCTATCTCTAAAAATACCGTCGCCATTCCGGTATCCTGGCAAATGGGAAGCTTCTCTTCTGCCGCAATCTTAGCGTTCTCGACCAATATTTCTAAGATCTTTTTTGCTCTTACTTTTTTTTCTTTCAAATATGCATTTTTAAGCGCGCGCAGAACATCTTTCCTTAAAAATAGATTCGCCTCAATCGCAAGTTGTGCTACAACGCCTTTTATTCTATTTACATTGACTTCTCTCACCGCAATCCCCATATCTTGTGGAGTTGTGGAATTATCCTGACATCTCTCAATTTAGAAGCCGCCGACCTTTGCCATTTAATCAAAACCGCTACTCTAGGAACCGCATTAAAATTCTTAAATTGCGAAGCGGGCTGCAATATAAGCGGTATTTTCTCATCAACGTCTTCTATCAGCTCAACCGCTTTATCGAAGTCGCCTTCGTCTGTTTCGCCGGTTATGACAATTTTTATAAAAACGCTCTTTGATTTTGCGATAATTAAAAATTCTCTGTGCTCATCCCACAAAGGTCTATCGCCAGTTGCGGAAGGCAGCTTTATATCCATCGCTACAACATCCACAAAATTTATGACCTCTTTCAATTTATCGGGAAGGGCACCGTTTGTATCGAGATGGATTTTGTATCTTTTTTCTCGCAAATTCGGAATTAGAACTTTAAGAAAATCGGCGTGCAGCAGAGGTTCGCCACCCGTCAGGGAAACAGTGCGAGTTCTATTCTTATTTGAATCTGAAATCTTATCTATCGCTGCTCTCAAAATCATTTCCTCCGGGTTGCCTTCGCTTGGCGTATCGCAGTAAATACAGCTCATATTACATCCATGAAAGCGGACGAAGATCTGCGGTTCTCCCGCGTAAATTCCTTCCCCTTGTATAGAGGAAAAAATTTCAGAAATTCTTGCAGTAGGAGGTTTCGCTAAAATCCTCATCTTTTAATTAACGGGTCAATAAACCCCGCCTCATTAAATCCCTTCGCCCTTAAAACACAGGAATCGCACTTAAGACAAGGGCGTTTTCCGCCACTATAACACGACCGGGTATATTCATACGGAACTTTTAACTTCATCCCCAATTTTATTATCTGGGCCTTTGTCATTTTGATTAATGGCGTAAATATTTTAATGCCTTTTTTCTCGGCGCCGACTTTTGTCCCGTATTTAATGAGTACCTTAAATATTTCGTAATACGCCGGGCGGCAATCCGGGTATCCTGAAAAATCTATCGCATTCGCCCCTATGAATATCGCTTTCGCGCCCGTCGCCTCCGCATAGGATGTAGCAAAACTTAAAAAGACCGTATTCCTCGCTGGGACATAAGTTATCGGAATCGAACTTCTTATTTCCCGTAAGCTCCTTCTTTTCGGAACCGAAACCCCTTTATCTAAAAGAGCGCTTCCCTTCCAAGGTAAATTAAATTTCACAACCTGCCAATTTGCTCCACAAACTCTAGCAATTTTCTTAGCGCTCTCAATCTCTCTTCTATGCCGCTGTCCGTAATCGAAGATTAAACAATGGCAATCATAACCTTTATGTCTCGCATAATATAACGTCGTGCTTGAATCTATCCCGCCGGAAAGTAAGACGACCGCCTTCATTCTAAACTTACTCATTCAAAATAGGTGGCGCAGGAATCCTTTGTTTCCCAAACAGAGACCCGAGTTAATTTGACCCCTTTTATTTTGAGGGACTTGTTTAAATTTATGTAAATATATCTTGCGATATTTTCCGCTGAGGGATTGATATTCTTAAAATAAGCCAATTTATTTAAATCGCAGTGGTCGAGTCGTGCCAACACGTCGTCCAATTTTTTCTTAAACAGCTTAAAATCTAATGCGAGGCCTGTCTTGCTTAATTTGTTTGCACCCACGAAGACCTCGACATCCCAGTTATGACCGTGCAATTCCTCGCATTTCCCACGATAACCCCTAAGCCTGTGCGCTCCGCTAAAACTACTTCTTACAGATACTTCAAACATCTTTTACTTTCTCCACAGAACCTACGTTTCTTCCCAAAAATTTCTTCCCAACTAAACAAAATTTATCCGGCTCATCGCTTACGTAGAATCTTAGAACGCCTTTTCTTTTGCTATCGGATTTTAGTCCGCATTCCTCCAGCAGGTCCTTCGCCTCTTTCGCAGTTTCCTCTGCGGAATCGACTAATTTTACATCTTTGCCCATCACGCCTTGAATTATAGGCGACAAAAGCGGATAATGGGTGCAGCCCAAAATAAGTGTATCGACTCTTCTATTTTTTAGTGAACCTAGATATTTCGCGGCAATCGTCCTTACTACCTCATCTTTAACCCAACCCTCTTCCACCAATGGAACGAATAAAGGGCAACTCTGACCGAAAACTTTGATATTGCTATCTAGATGCTGCATCTCCTTCTTATATGCGCCGCTTGAAATAGTTGCAGATGTTCCAATCACCCCGACCCTGCCATTTCTCGTCGAGCGAATGGCAGCTTTTGCGCCCGGTTTTATAACCCCGATCATTGGGATGCTGAAAAATCTCTGAAGTGAACTTAAGCCAATCGCTGAAGATGTATTGCAGGCAATGATGACTAACTTCACATTGAACTTAAGCAGAAACAAAGTATTTTCGATTGAAAATCTTTTTACCGTCGACGGAGATTTTGTGCCGTATGGCACGCGGGCCGTATCGCCGAAATAGATTATGTTTTCGTTCGGCAGCTCTCTTATCAGTTCCTTAACGACTGTCAAGCCGCCAACGCCTGAATCAAAAACGCCTATCGGACTATCTTTCATCTGGTAAATCCATCCGTGGATTCATAAACCCTTTTATAATTTAATATGCCTTTCACTATTGCAGAAGCCAATTCTTGCCGATATGAATGTCGCCACATATCTGCCTCTTCGGCGGGATTAGTGAGATATCCTATTTCGATTAAAACCGATGGCATCCGCACGCCTTTCAATACATAAAAACGAGCGCTCCTTATCCTACGGTCCCTTATCGACATTGAATCATCGACGGCTTTTGTGATGTGTTTGGCAAGTTCGACTGACTCTTCGCGATTCTCTGTATATACTAAATCCCAGAGAGTAGCTTCAAGGTTTGTATTTCTAAAATAGAAAGATGAATCATCAAATTTTAAAAATTCGTTTTCCGCTGCTTCAACCGCTCGCGCGGCATCATCGACCGCTGAAGATAGATAATAAACCTCAAATCCTTTCAAGCTTTTGACCCGATTGGCATTTGCGTGAATGCTTACAAAAAAATCTACATCGTTATCGTTGGCTATCTGTGTCCTACTGTAGAGCGATACGAATCTATCCCTATCCCTCGTCAATATAACATCTATTCCATTGCCCTTCAATTCATCCTTGACTCTCTTTGCGATATCTAAAACTAAATCCTTTTCTCTTAATCCGCTCTTTCCTATTGCGCCTGGGTCTTTTCCGCCGTGACCGGGGTCGATGACGATTTTTCTAATGGCGTATTTTTGAATTAAAGGCGGGGGTGTTACTACCGCGGGCGGGCCTAAAATCCTGCCCATCCTTTTAATCGCGAAATCTGACGGAACTACTACGGCGCCCTCATAAAAAACAACGGGGCCGCTTAATTTTTCTGATTTGCCATTTACAACCGCTAAATCCAATCCGACGTGAAAAATAAATGAAGATTTCCCTTTGGTAAGCTCTGCTTTCTTCGTAATCGGATCCCACTGCCATTGCATCTGGTAAAAACTAACCAGCGCAGTTGCGGGGATATAATCTATGCGACCGACTTTTACCGCCTGAGAAGAAAGCGCCTCTACCCCTCTTCTCGTCGGAACTGTAGCACAACCTGCGATAAACAATAAAACCGCAGCCAAAGTGATTGCCGCTGCGTTTCTCATCATTATCCTTTTTTTAGGGTCCGTTTCATTTGGGGACACTCCCTCCAGGAGAACTGCCTCCAAATGAAACGAACCCCCCATTGGTGGAGGCGCGGGGATTTGAACCCCGGTCCCTAAGTTACTCACAAGGAGCTACTACATGCTTATCCTAACAATTTGTCATTCGCCTTCCCGAGCGCGCACGTTAGGCCCGCTCTCGGAAGAACTAGCCTTTGATTATTGTCTTGCCTCGCCGCCCAAAAGCTTAAACGTGCGAGACCAGCCTGTTAGCGGCGTCGCATCCAGCCCCACAGGCAGGGCCGGAGGACGTTCTGCCTTACTTAGGCAGCAAGCGCGAGTTCATTCGCACTTAACTTTGTTGTCAGGTTTTAACGAGGCCACCTGACACCCTCGGCATGCAACTCCTAATAAGTTGCTTAAGTCGAAGCCTTTCGCCCCCAACTTATTCTTTTTTCCAAAGCGCACGACGCAATTCTCTTTCCGCCTCTCGTCGCCGTATCGCCTCGCGTTTGTCATAGAGCTTCTTGCCTTTCGCTAAAGCGAGTTCAACCTTCGCGATTCCCCTTTTAAAATATAGCTTTAGCGGAATTAAAGTCAAACCTTTTTGGGTCAACTGCCCCAGTAATCTTTTTATCTCTGACTTATGTAATAATAATTTTCGCCGCCTTTTGGGATCCGGATTGAACTTGCCCGCTTGAGGATATGGCGAAATATGCATATTATATAGGTAAAGTTCGTTTTCTTCAACCCTTGCGAAACTATCCTTTAAATTTGCCCTGTGCTCCCTTAAGGACTTAACTTCAGCACCCTTTAATTCAATCCCCGCCTCAACCGATTCGAGAATATGATAATTATGACGGGCTTCTCTATTTGTGGCGACCAATTCCTCTGCCATTTTGCGTATATACTATAACATATCACTGAGGATAAATCAAGACGAGCTTAAAGACGGGGGGACGTTCCCCAAGGGGACACCCTAATATAAATAGAGTGTCCCCAAATGACACGTCCCTATTAACTATTAATAATTGACACTTTATACTTTTTGCATTATACTTTTTTATCGAAGGCCGAAGTGGCGGAACTGGAATACGCGCTACGTTCAGGGCGTAGTGACCGTAAGGTCTTGAGAGTTCAAATCTCTCCTTCGGCACCATATCGGAGAAACAAAAGAACATTACAAAGGAGGTGGAAAATGGCAATAGCGGAAAAATTAAAAAAATATCTGGACGAGAATAAGGTAAAATACCAAGCTTTAAAACACCCTGTCGCCTACACCGCTCAAGAAATAGCGGCGGCGCAACACGTCCCCGGAAAACAGGTTGTAAAGTCCGTTTTGGTAAAAGCTGACGATAAGTATGTCTTAGCGGTCCTGCCAGCAATTCATTTGATCGATACCAATAAATTAAAGAGCGTAATAAAATGTAAAACTCTGAAAATAGCGACGGAAGACGAAATCGCCAAGCTCATTCCGGACTATGAAGTCGGAGCGATGCCTCCGTTTGGAACTCTATATGGACTTGATGTTTATGCCGACGAGATGTTAAAGGAAGACGTGGAAATCGTATTCAATGCCGGCACGCACACCGATACTGTAAAGATAAAATATGCGGATTTCGAAAAATTAGCGAAGCCGAAACCGGCAGATTTCGGCAAGCACGTTTAACGCTTTTTAAAGGTCAAAACCAGAAGAAATCCCAAAATCCCGGCTTTCCAATTTAAAAGGACGTCTCTAAACTCGCAGACCCTTCCTGGGGTTATCTTCTGGACTAATTCATCTACCCCGCCCACGAGAAAGACCATCCCTAAAATTACCCCGTAGATTAAAATCCCTTCTTTTTTTGGTTTAATCGCCCAGTAAATTAAAAAACTTAACAGCCCATATTCTAAAAGATGAATCTTTTCTATGGGGATGTTAAGGCCTTTCAAAAGATAACCATAGCATAGGAATATCAAGCCCAGGGCGGCATAAAACGTAAATGACTTCTTCTTTAATTTAAGATACGAATACAAAACGATGCAACATGCAGCAACAAAATAGATTACGTTAAGGACAGCCGAGATGTTTTTGCCCAATGGCTCTGTAAAAACGCCCCAGATTCTAGGCACATACGGAATCGTCGCGAAGATTAAAAGGATGTATAAAAATACAACAAGCCACCTGTTTAATTTCATAAAAATATATTAACATAAAAGCTTAAAAAATGATATAATCCAAAACGAAAGACGCTAAAATCCTAAATTTCTATCCAAACTTCTATAATTTACCGCCTCGGAGATGTGTTCCGCTAAGATTAATTTTGAACCAGTCAAATCTGCGATGGTCCTTGCAATCTTTAACACTTTATCATAGCCCCTGGCGCTAAGCCCTAGTTCTAAGATGGCAAGTTTTAAAAGCTCCTGAGCTGCCTTATCGATTTCGCAAACGCATTCTATACTTTTTGAATCTAAATGTGCATTGCAAAAAATCCCCAAATTTTTATAACGCTGTTTTTGGATCGCCCTTGCCCTATCCACCCTCTCTTTTATTGCCTCGGAAATCTCTCCTCTGCTTTTACCGAAGAGCTCTTTATACCTCAGGGACGGAACCTCCAGATGTATATCTATCCTATCTAAAAGCGGCCCGGATACCTTAGATAGATAATGTTGGATCTGTGGCGGTGTGCAATGGCACTCTTTCTTTGGGTCGGTAAAATACCCACATGGGCAGCCCTGCGGTACAGAATACAAACTTTCTGCTTTACACCCTTGAGGTAGAGGTTAACCTGCTTGATTTTAACCCTGATTATCCAAAGGAGCCTAAGACTCTAGGCGAGAGGATAAGAAAGGTAAGGATGGATAAGGGATTGATGATTAAAGAGGTTGCTGAAATGCTGGGTGTTACAGAAGATACTGTTATAAATTGGGAATTGAGAGGCAGGAAGCCGAGGGGAAGGAGTTTGGAGAGGGTGAGGAAGTTGTTTGGGATTTTGGTTCTAACTTAAAAATCCCTTGACTAATGGGAGCATTGCAAAAACGTAGATTTTCTTTCAGAAAAAGCTTTATCTAATGTTTTTCCTCAAAGGTAACGAATAACGAAGGGTAATAATAGATTCTCATTGTTTGGGAGAAGTTGGCGTAGCCATAGTCGCCATAAAACACTGGCTCTGGGATACAGTTGTCTTCGGGGAAGGCGGGATTGGGCCTTATCTGCCAGATGTTATATCCGAAGGAGTTTAGTTTTTCAAGGGGTATATCAATAATTCTTTGTAAGTCTACTTTTGGTTGGCCTCCGTCTGGCAGGTCAGCGGTATTTAGACTAAATATAAGGGTATCTGCGCTGGAAGTTATAGTAGGAGGCCAGGTATTTGAGGAATCACGCGATATTATGACATCGAAGCCTTGGCTTGTCCCTTCGAAGTCCTTATAGAAGTTATATGTGAATTTGGCTGAAGTTATCTTTTTTGTGCTGAGATTTAAATCGAAGTTAAGCCAAGAGCTATAGGTCATTTCCATCCATGCAACCCAATACCAGGTGTAAGGAGGGGGGTAGGAATAGGAGCAGTCGGCGCCGTAAATTGAGCCACTCCTTCCAACTCCAAAGGCGCCATTTACGATGTCTTGGGGTGAGCTAAAAAAATCATTATAGGCATATTCTCTAATTACAGACCAATCTTCCTTTTTCGCCGCATGGCTACCCGCAATGACCTGAGCATATCCTCCTTTTGTAATTGTTCTTTCGCCTGGCAGATATAAGGCGGCTTCGACTTCTTTTAAAGCTGGGTTTTTGAGTTTAAAGTAGATTGTGTGAGCGTCGGAGTAAGAAAGATATGGTAATGGGACATAGAACTCGCCTGGGCTTAAACGGATCTTTTGATTTGATAGGGTTACGGTTCGTTCTTTTAAGAAGTCCTTCTTGAATTTAACATAGGGCTTAAAGGTGCCTGTTAAAGGGTCGTTAAACTCGTTTAAATCTACCGCTTGACCATCTACCCTCATTTCGGCTATCTCGATATCGGCTAGGAGATAGTCTTTGACCTTTATTACGATATAGGAAGTAGGATATCCTCCTGCAAAATAGGCGGATTCGATTACTGGCTTATCATCAATGGCTTGGATGATGATGTTGGGGGTAGCGGGGTGGTCAGTTTCACCAGTTAGTAGAATTGGACTCAAGAAGCTTACATGAGCAGCATCTATTACGTGAGTATTGGGCGATTCTACGCCGGGAATTGCTTTTTGACTTGCAAGACTTATAACTCCATCGCCATCGTTCCAAAGACCATTTTTAACACAACTATAATCTAATCTATCAAAATGTCCAAACATATATCCATCGGCTTTCGCGCATAAATATTCCCTTATTGCATCATCCTTTGTTCCCACTATAGCATGAACCTTTTCTACTCCAATATCAGTCCCAAGCGTAGAAAGAACCGAATCAGATAAATCATAAGATAAATCGTCGTCCCTAGGTATATATCTAACAAAAGGCTTATCTGGATTAGAGGAGTTATGAAGCTCAAATTTCTTTCTATAGGTATTGGCTTGAGCATCCGGGATAAGAGTAGCCCATACCACACCTTTCTGGTAGACAGGTGGTATTTTTCTATATAGTGCCAGAAATTGATAGTCACTGGCTATAGCATTTTCTATTGCCGCATTGTCAAAAATATCGCGTACTGATGTATAGAGACCTTCCTGGGACTCTGCCCACTTTATAAACTTCAGATTGCCGATAAGTTTCTGTCTCTCATAATTCCTAAGGATTTTAAAATTTATCTCGTCCCAAAGACGATCGGTAAAATCTTCTTTCCTTAGAATATCATCTATATTCCTTATGTCTTCCATTAAATAGGGGATTTCTTTTGGCAAAAAATAACCTATCACAGAGATGGGACTTCCTTCTTGCGGAACACCTAAGAAGAATACAGCTGCAACCTTATCGCGGATATTTTCCTTATTAGCCACAAGCATCTTTCTCGCTATTAAACCACCGTAAGAGTGACAGACGAGGATGACTTTAGGGGTATCACAGGGTTCGGTATAGGTATAACTATCGGGTTTATAATAACCACCCTCTTTGGGATTCAGTATTTTTTCTATTTGCCTCTGTAATAAATCTGCATTTGTTGCTAGGGTGGCTTGCTGGGCCTTGTAAAAAAAGAATTCTAAATGAGATACTTCTCCTAAATCAAGATTGCCTTCATATTCATATCTGCGTGTAGTTAAATCTTTGGGGTCTTCTTGAAAATATTTCTTAAGTTCATTAAAGATGCGCGTCTTTGGCCATTCATGGGATGGTGAACCCTTTAAATTTTTATTTGCTTCCTCATTAGTTCCTATCCCACTCACAAATACAATAGGATAAGGCATATATAGTTGTGGCTTTTCGACAGCAAAGGAAGTATCAATTAGTAAAAAAATAAACACTAATAGTAAAACTGCTTTCCTTATCATAAGCCCTTAATCCTTTTAATGTGTCTTTCCCTTAAGAAGAATTTTTTTGTTCTTACCATCTATGTCCATAACACCAAGATTTTCTCCCTTCCAGAATATTTTCTTTTTCCCGTCAGGAGAAATGCTATCGTTATATTTTATAAAACCTAAATTTTTTATCTCTTCTTGCGTCCTTTTGCTAGAAAAATAATCAAGTATATTTTTAGCAAATTTCTTTGTCGCTGGATCATAGATTAATGTCCGATAAGTTACATCATTTGGGTATACTATATGATTAGCTTTATTATCGTATTCTAACTTTGCATTTCCTTCTAAATCAGCATAAGCACTTATAATCAAATAACCATTAGTTGTCCACCCTTTAACTTCGCTTTCTTCTCCGCAAATCATATGATTATTTCTCCCATCACTATCCATTAACCAAGATGAGAAAACGCTACCAATTATATCTCTATTCTTAAAACCATCACCGTATCGCTCTTTTGTATAAGCTATTTTTGTGCCATCCGGTGAAACAAATAATTTGGGAGCTTGGGTTATGTCTCCAAAGGACATAAGTTTAATTAAATTAGTTCCGTTGGTATTTATCCTATAAAGACCGTTTTCATTAGTCGGACCAATATATTTTACCCCGGGTGCCCAAACGCAGAAAGTCAGTTCTTTGTTATTAGGTAAAATGGCTAAATTATGTATTGATGTCCGTGGCAGGTTTTGCCTGCTGAATTTGACAATTATTCTTTTGCCTGAGCAATTCGGTTTCATAGACATGACATAGGATTTAGTCTTGTAAATCCTGTACTCAAAGAAAAATCCACCCTGGGCAAATCTATAATAATCAATGTTCTTAATGTAATAGATTCTTTTACCATCTTTTGACCAAATAGGATATGAATATCCAACCTCGGTATAATAAAGAAAGTTTTTTATAAGAATAAATGCTGCTATCCCAATGATAATTTTAATAACGGTTTTCCGTTTTATAGGCATTTTGCCTCCTTTTCTCATTGAAACACTGAATCTGGTATTCCAGAATTAAGTATTATATTAGAAAAACCTTCGGTAGTTGTATACACGCTGTTATCTATAAGACTCTCTGACTTTTTGATAATGTTATCGGCTACCCAAATCTCATCGATTAAAATATAAGAGCGCTCTTCTTCGAACTTACCTTTTCCGACTTCACTGGAATATTCAGAGTAAACTTTGGTAATAACGCCTTTTGAATAATCTACATAAACTTTGGTAATTTGCTGGAAATTAGGGGAAATGCTCGATCTTTTTAAAACAAAAATATCTCCTGAAAAACTCTCAATGCTATCTGTGGTTGTCATTGCGGTGCCTCCTTGATCTTCAATTGTTAAAAAAGGAACACCGTTTAGATTTATAGAATCTTGAGTTCTCTCGATAATGTAACTTCTCTGCTCAGGATATAAAAGCTGTATTTTTGTCTTACTGCCTTTCTGCCATATTTTATATCCTTCTTCAGAAGGTATGCCGGGCTCATCTGATGTCTTAACTACATCAGCCATAAAATGTTGTATTCTATTTCCATTCTCATTTACCCTATTCATTACATCATTAAAGTTAAGGGTTGTGGCCTGAGAGGTTGTAATATTAAATACGACGCTTAAGTTTGGATTTGTTGCGCTTGTTGCGGTAACTTGCGTTGTTTCATTAGGGTTAACTGAAGTCGTCAAGGTTACCTTTGCCTCGCCATAGTAGGTTGTGGCTGCTTGTGTAGCTGACAAAATACCTGTGCCTTGGGTTATCTGGAAGTTTATGTTTTCATTCGGAATAGGATTATTGTTTGCGTCTGTAAGTTTTACGATTAAATCTACTGTGGCGCTTGGAACCGGAGTTATTGTGTCATCGGAGACCTTTGTTAGGTTTGAAGGCGCATCCGTCTTTGTATAGACAACGAAGGTAGTCTTAACCAAAGGGTTATTGGATACGAAGCAGTCGACTTTGTTTGTTACGCTTGAGTTGGTATCTGTTGTTAAGATAACTTGTACATCGCCATTTATATCGGTAAAGGCATTTGTTTGAGATAGGGTGCCGTTTCCTTCTATAATATTAAATTGAATCTCTTCATTTGGCGCTGGTTGACTGTTTTTCTCGAGCGTTACCTTCAAGGTCTGTGTTGCACCGGCTATAGGCCTTGTATCTTCATATTCATAGGCATCGCCTGATACTTCGGTAAATTGATAGTTGGCTAATTGGGGCGACTTAATAAATACGGAATCTTCGAATAGATTGTCATTTGTATCGTAGCCTTCGGCAGTTATTACTGTATGTCCCGCATAAAGCGTAACATTTTCAACGATAAAATTGCCCTCGGTTATGCGGGCTGGCAGGCTGCCGATTAGAATATATTTCAAATCTTGAGTATTTGTCCCTTCTACCTTAATCGGGGATATATTTATCTCTGAATTATCCAGGGGTGATGTTATAACTACTTTAGGCGTAGTTGTGTTATAGGTGATGTTTATTGATTTTTGATTTGTATTGCTTGCAAGGTCAGTTGCCTCAACCGTTATTGTAGTTGGGCCTTCTTGTAAAGGAGGCCTTGCGATGAATCTGAAGTCGGATAATAGTTCGGCAGAAGTTCCATTTACGGTTACGGTTTGGGTATCATCCGAGACCCTGCCGTAGACTATGTTGCTTTTTGTTGTTGAGTTATTATCTGGGACGAAGATATTGATGCTTGGGGGATCTTGGTCTAATACGACATTTATTGTGTCTTGGGCGGTTTTTGTATCTTTAGTTGCTTTTGCGGTTATTATGTTGGTGCCTTCAGTTAAGGCAATTCCAGAAACAGTAAAAGTATAGTTGGTGACTTGGGCGGAGATTCCATTTACTGTAACTAAAGCATCGTTCCTTGAGACTGCTCCTTCTACTTGAATGTTTGGGGTATTAAATAGGGCGTTATTTTTAGGTGAGGTTATGTTTATAAGTAAAGTTAGCCCATCGTTGGCAATTATTCCATCGCTACTTCCTATTTGACTCCATAACCCTACTCCGTTTTTGGCTTTGACATTAAAGTAGTAGGTTTTGCCTTGAGATAGGGTTAGGTTGTTTATAGTTATCTCTGTGTTGGAGCCAACGGAAGTCCAGTCAATTAAATCTGTTCCGCCTTTAGTTGTTCCAATAGAATATTGACATTCAACAATACCGCTTTCTGGGTCTTGGGATACCCAAGTCGCGTGAAGAGAATTTAAAGAAGTAGTATATGCTCCATCATCTGTAACGACAGGTGTAGTGGGCGGTGAATTGTCAACTGTGAAGGTAACCAAAGAAGTCGTAGAATTATTTGCTAGATCATATGCTGTTACTGTAAAGGTATGATTGCCATCGGGGGTCTGAGTCGTATCGAATGCATAGATATAGGATTCTGATTGAGAAAATTCTTTAATTAAGACATCGTCTAATTTAAATTCTACTTTAAAAATTCCGAAGTTATCTGTTACCTGGACTTCGGTAGTTATAGTGCCTGCGACAAAGAGGTGCTCTTGCGGTGTAATTATTGTAACCGAAGGAGGAGTATTATCAACTGTAACGGTAATTTTAGGCGAATCTAAGACTGGAAGGTTTCCTTGTTTTAAAGGAACGGGGCGCTCTGGGGCCTGTAGCATTGAAGCGTAAATTGTATGTTGTCCATCAGAATAAGCCGTTGTATCCCAAGTATATTGGTAGGGCAAGGTTGTATCCTCCCCTACTAATTGGTTATCTATATAGAATTTAACATATCTTACTCGTGGGATTTGGGTTAATTGGGCTTCGATTGTTACGGTATTGCTAATATAGGAGCCATCTTGTGGAGAGGTTATGGTTATAAAGGTAGGTGGGGCGGCAAAGCAAAGAGAACTTAATAGAACAAAGCAACTGAGTAAGAAACAGGTTATTTTTTTCATTGTAACATAAATGTTACCATAGAGTTAATGTATTTTCAAGAGGAATTAGTTGCTTTTTTAAAGAAGAATTTCATAAAAGCAGTTCTTTCCAAGCCTGAATCTGAATGATTTCAATCCCTCCTATCCAAAAGAGCCTAAAACAAAACCCTTGGTGAGAGGATAAGAAAGGCAAGGATGGATAAAAAGTAAGGTCAGGGGAATCTAAAAAACTAAATAAAAGGAGGTAACCCATG
>JBDRDF010000017.1:0-5806 GCA_043821025.1 Candidatus Omnitrophota bacterium | reverse complement strand
TATCAAATACGGTTTATATCTTCTGGGCATTGTCGTTTTGCTTTTGCTTTCTTATTTTAAAGTTTTTGAGAACTTTGAACTTCAGACCCTCGATTTAAGGTTCAAATTAAGGCCCCCCTTAAAAGTAAATCCTGATATAGTCATCATAGAGATCGCCGATGATTCCATAAATGAACTTGGGCGGTGGCCTTTTGACAGAGGTTATCATGCCGTTTTGATAGATTGCCTTCGTCAAGTAGGCGCTCGCGCTGTCGTCTTCGATATCCTCTTTAGCGATGAGACTGCGCAAGACCAAGAATTGATAGAAGCGACTGAAAAGGCGAAGGGTTTGGTCTATTATCCCATCGCATTTAGACTTGATAAAAAGGGGATAGAAGCACCCCTTATCGACGGCTTAAAGGCGAACGCCAAAGGCATCGGTCATATAAATATCGCCGCTGATATAGACGGCAAAATAAGGAGGGCACCGTTATTTATAGAGTACAAAGGCAAAAAGTATCCACAACTCGCTTATCGTGTCGCATTAGATTATTTTGGTGGCAAATCCGTTAAAGTGCCGATGGCTCCCGATGGAACAATTCTGATAAACTATGCCGGAAAATGGACCAGGACATTTAAGCATTATTCATTTGTAGATATGTTGAGGTCTTATGTCCAGGTTGTTGAGGGAGGCAAGCCCGTTATAGACCTCTCTGAATTTTACAATAAAGTATGTTTCGTCGGGACAACCGCTTTGGGCACGTTCGATGTGAAGCCGACACCGCTTGAACCCGCATATCCTATGGTTGGAGTTCATGCGAACATCCTGAATTCGATATTGCAGAATAAATTTTTATTTAGGGCAAATAAAATTATTAATTTGGCGATTTTAATTACGCTTTTTATAGTTATAGCCATAATCGTAAATAGAGTAAAACCCTTATTAGGGCTTTGCATTTCGCTTGGCATTATCTTTTTATTTATTATCGTAGGTTTTCTTTTGTTTATCATCTTCGGGCTGTGGATAGATTTATTTTATCCCGTCGTCCTTGCCTTCGGCGTATATTTAGGCGGGACATTTAATAGATATTTGGTCGAGCAACGCAATCGCCTTTTATTGGATAAGGAACTTTCTATAGCGAAAAAGATACAACTGAATTTCCTTCCGCAGTCCGTCCCGCAAATGGAAGGTATTGAAATTGCCGCTTCGATCTCGACGGCTAAGGCGGTTGGGGGAGACCTATATGATTTCGCCGACTTGGCGCAGATATCGCTTGTCGGACAACGCAAGCTCGGCATTATGATTGGCGACGTATCAGGCAAAGGCGTGCCAGCCGCCTTATTTATGGCAAGGTCTATTGCTGATTTTAGGCATTACGTGAGTGCGAAAATTTTCCCGTCGTCTGTTCTAACCGATTTGAATACCCAGATTGCGCTAAATTATAAATCCGATTTATTCATAACGATGTTCTATATGATATACGATGGTTTAAAAAAGCAACTTACTTTTTCAAATGGCGGTCATCTACCTGCCATTTGGCTAAAAGCCGAAGGCACAATTGAATTAGTGACGACAGAGGGAATGCCCTTAGGGCTATTGGATAGCGAGAAATATTCGGATGCCACTGTTCAGCTGAAAGACGGCGATATGGTGATTCTTTACACAGATGGCATTACGGAAGCGAGGAATCAAAATAAAGAGGAATTCACAATCGAGAGGGTAAAAGAGGTTGTCTTGAAAAATAGATATGTTTCCTCCCAGGCAATGATAGATGTTATTAAAAGCCAGTTAAGTAAATTTGTTGGCACTGCCCCTCAATACGATGATTATACCATCGTTATTATAAAGGTCAAAGAATAGCCCTTTCCTTACCTGCAAAATTTTCCATAAAAAAAGCAAAAAATTCATCTTGACAAAAGTTGGGTTTATGATAAACTTAGTTTCATAAGGAAATTAAGGCGACTCTCTATTCTTTTAAAAAAAGGAGGTAAAAGAATGGCACCGTTATTCCGTTTGATAAGCAAAGCAAGTATAATTTTTTTAGTTTCAATAGCTCTGATAGTACCCGTAGTTTCAGTTGAAGCACGTAAGCCCACCCCTCCAGACACCACTCCAAGTCCCGAAAAAGCTTTATCCTTTTTGCGAGGCCAGATAAGTACAGTTGGCTTGCTTGATTCTTACGTGGAAGACAACACAGACTATTCTTATACATACGATGACGCACTGGCAGCCATGGCTTTCATTTCCGCCGGCGACTTCGTCTCGGCAAGAAGAATACTCGATGCTTTTGTTGCAATTGGCCCCCAACCAGAAGGTGGTTTCCTACACCGCTATCATGCTACCGACGGCAGTCCTTATGGAACTCTAAGCGTGGGCCATAACGCATATCTTCTGCAAGCTATGAATCTCTACTATTTAGAGACTGGCGACTCAAGATATAATCTATTGGCTCAAGAAGTCGCAAACTATATCTTAAGCCAACAGGATATTGACGGCGGGATTTTCGGACGCGCCGGCGTTACATGGAAAAGCACTGAGAGTAATCTTGGTGCATTATCAGCTATTCATAACTTGGGCAAAGTTCAGAACATACCTTATTATATTGACAGGGCGAACGCAATTCGCAATTTCCTTATTACAGAATGTTGGGATGGAGTCCGTTTCCTCTGCGGCGAAAATGACCCTATGATTGTAACCGATGTCCAAGCATTGGGGGGTATGGTCTTAGGACCTAGCTATGCTAACGGCGCATATTGGGTTGAAAATTATACCCGCACCACAAAGCGCTACTCAGGCCGCAAGACAATCACAGGCTTTGATTTCAATGCTGACCGCGACACGGTTTGGATTGAAGGGACACTGCAGGAGACAATGGCTTTCTTCGTTGCGGGGGATATCACAAAGTATAGTTTTTATAAGACCGAGTCTGAGAAACTCTTTCAGTCCTCAGGAGCGCTACTTTTGGCAAGCAATACCGGCACCACTGGTTTTGACTGGATTTTGGAACGATGGCAAGCGGTGGCACCAACGGCTTGGTATATCTATGCCTGCAATCAGGATAATGTGTTAGAGTTGCTACCTTAAGCAAAATTTTTCTATGAATTCAAACCTTCCTTAAAATATACCTCATACCTTAGGGACAGTCCCTGTGCTAATCGGAAAGGTGTCCCCCTTATCCTTATATAAGGGACACTTCTTGCTTTGGCTTAAGAACCGTCCCTATAAAAAATTTTTGAAAGAAAATATAGAGTTTTTTCGTCTTCTTACTTAGAAAGGAGGACGAAAATGCTAACTTTTAGCGTAAAACGGCTTTACCGCTTCAATGGCGATAGCGCACTTAAGGCAATAGTCGATATCGCCATTGGAGAGGAGTTTTTAGTGAAGGGCTTTCGCGTCGTCGAAGGAAAGAATGGTTTATTCGTCGCCGTACCAAGGCAACAGGGAAATGATGGGAAATGGTATGGCACTGCATTTCCTTTGACCGATGAGACAAAGAAAGAATTGGATAGGATTATTTTGGAAGCCCTTGAAAATGGGGAATAAGTCCTTAGGCGACCTCGGCGAAGAACTTGCGGCGAAATATTTAATACAGCGCGGATATCGAATATTGGTCAGAAAATACCGTTGCTACTTCGGGGAGATAGATATAGTCGCGCAAGATAAAGACGCATTGGTTTTCGTCGAGGTCCGCTCTAAGTCAAGTTCGGAGTTCGGGTTTCCGTGCGAGTCCATCAATATTATGAAAAGGGAGCGCCTTAAGAAAGTAGCTGTCGCATTTCAAAAGAGATTCAATCTGTTAGATTATAACTCTAGGTTTGATTGTGTTTCGATACTTTTCGATGACAAAAAAGCAATGAAAATAGAATTATTTAAGGACGCTTTTTGGAGCTAAAGATGTTAGCCAAAGTTGAAAGTAAAGCGGTTTCTGGCATTGAAGCAAAAAAAGTCGAGGTGGAGGTTGATATAAGTAATGGCCTTCCGCATTTTGCCATCGTGGGTCTGGCTGATACAGCGGTGAAGGAAAGTAGGGATAGGGTAATCTCCGCCATTAAAAACTCTGGCCTAAAATTTCCGCCGAAGAGGATCACCATAAATTTAGCGCCTGCCGACCTAAAGAAGGAAGGGGCAAGTTTCGACCTTCCGATTGCAATCGGGATTTTAATCGCAAATGGCGAATTAGAACAGCGCCATGTTGAAGGAAAAATTTTTTGCGGGGAATTATCTTTGGATGGAAGGTTAAGGCCGATAGATGGTGTGCTTCCGATAGCGATAGAATTGTCCGAGAATAGCAAATGCGATTTTATCCTGCCTTATGAGAATGCTAAAGAGGCAGCGATTGTCAAGGGGGTTTCGGTCTTCGGGATAAAAAATTTATATGAGGTTATAAATTTTTTAAAAGGACATCTTAAGATTGAGCCACAAGAAGTTGATATCGACGGAATTCGGCATTCCTCCTGTGATTTTGACTTGGATTTTAGCGATGTAAAAGGGCAGTGGCATGTCAAGCGAGGTTTAGAGGTTGCAGCAGCTGGCGGGCACAACGTCCTGATGATAGGACCGCCTGGCGCAGGCAAAACTATGTTGGCACAACGGCTTCCCGCAATTTTGCCGGAACTTTCTTTTGAAGAGGCACTTGAAGCGACGAAGATTCACAGCGTTGCCGGATTGCTTAACAGCCAAAATTTCTTGGTTTCAAAACGACCGTTTAGGATGCCGCACCATACGATTTCATATGCGGGTTTAGTCGGCGGAGGAAGTATTTTGAGGCCGGGCGAGATAAGTTTGGCGCATAACGGCGTCCTTTTCTTAGACGAACTTCCGGAATTTAGGCGGGACGCTTTAGAGGCACTCCGCCAGCCATTGGAGAGCGGGGAGGTTACAATTTCAAGGGCATCGTCAACGCTTAAATATCCGGCAAAATTTATGTTCGTCGCTGCAATGAATCCCTGCAAATGTGGCTTATTCGGACAACTTAAATCTGTATGTAGATGTAACCCAAATGAAGTCTATAAATACCGCTCAAAGATATCAGGCCCACTCTTAGATAGAATTGATATACATCTTGAGGTACCTTTTGTCAGATATCAGGAATTAACAAGCAAGCAACTTCCCGAGACCTCTGCACAAATTAAGGAAAGGGTAGATAAAGCACGCGCAATCCAAGTAGAACGGCTTAAAGCTGAAAATATTCAATGTAATGCCCAAATGAATCACAAACAAGTGCGTAAATTCTGCGAACTAGGCAAAGAAGAAAAAGACTTGCTTAAGATGGCTATGGCCGAGCTTAACTTTAGCGCTAGGGCATATGATAAAATATTGAAGATAGCAAGGACAATTGCTGACCTGGCAGAATGCGATGATATCAAGACAGAGCATCTCTCAGAGGCAATTCAATATCGTTCTCTAGACAGGAATTTCTTCCTCTAGATCAAATAATTCTCTAATCTTTTCTCTTGTCTTCCTATAAGGCTTAATATTCCTTCTTTCCCAGTTACTTACAGTTGCCTCTGTAACTCCAACTTTTCTGGCAATATCTTTCATAGTCAAGCCCAAATCCATTCTTTTCTTCCTAAGTCTTTCACCGAACTTCTTTGGATTCTTTGGGTATTTGGGATTAAATTCAAGAAGACTGATTTCGCATTCTATTGTAAGCATTAATCTGCCTTCAGAAGTGATGGTAAATGACATGGGTTACCTCCTTTTATTTAGTTTTTTAGATTCCCCTGACCTTACTTTTTATCCATCCTTGCCTTTCTTATCCTCTCACCAAGGGTTTTGTTTTAGGCTCTTTTGGATAGGAGGGATTGAAATCATTCAGATTCAGGC
>JBDRDF010000016.1:0-24085 GCA_043821025.1 Candidatus Omnitrophota bacterium | reverse complement strand
CTAAGTTGTCTTCCAGCCGTATTTGCCGATTAAAGGGACGAATACGCAGCCGCAGATTTCCTCCTCTGTTATCTTGCCCTTTTGCTTAGTAATCAGCATCAAAACTTGGCTAAATGCGCCGCCGATAGGTATCGCCAACCTTCCGTCTTCTGCTAACTGTCCTACCAATGGCTCCGGAACAGACGGAGCGCCTGCGGTAACTATTATTCCATCGTAAGGGGCAAATTCATCCCACCCGTCGGTTCCATCTCCAACTTTAATTTTTATATTTGTATATCCCAAAGCATCCAACGTCGTTTTCGCCCTCTGTGCCAAAATAGCAATCCTTTCGACGGAATAGACCTCTTTAGCCAATTCTGCAAGGATAGCTAACTGATATCCTGAACCAGTCCCGATCTCCAAAACCCTTTCGTCGCCTTTTAAATCCAAACACTGCGTCATCAATGCAACCATATACGGCTGTGATATAGTCTGTCCTTCCCCTACAGGGAGAGGATAATCTCCATATGCGTTGACTAAATTTTCATTAGGGATGAACTTATGGCGAGGGACTTTTCTGAAAGCATTTAATACTTTCTCATTGCAAATGCCTCTGGGGATCAACTGTTCCTCTACCATTCTATATCTTAATAAAGTTGGGTCGAGTTCTTTCCTCATTTTAACCCTGTCTTTAAAATAAAAGCTATAAAGCGCAGCGTATCAGCAACTGGCCGTATCTGGCTTTTCTCACCCTTATAAATGGACCTTATGGGTATGGATTTAATTTTAAAACCAGCCCTTGCGGCCCTTATTATTACCTCTGACTCGATTTCGTATTTAGTTGCGGTACAAGCTATGACTTTTAAAACCTCTGATTTTATCAACCTGAATCCACATTGTGAATCCGGCAACTTCTGATGAACGATCGAAGAAATAAATAGCGACATAAATCTATTGGTCAATCGTCTAATTAACGGCATATCTTTTGGATTACACATCCTGTTGCCTAATACAATCTGCGTATCGCCCTTTTCAGCTACCTTTAAAAAATTGTCAATCTCATCTGGATTGTGTTGACCATCCCCATCCATAGTTATAATGTAATTGTAATTCCTATTTAAACTATATCTAAAACCATCCGTTAACGATGTGCCTTTGCCATAATTTTTTGGGTGCGATATCACATATGCCCCTTCATGTTCAGCTACTTGCCTCGTCTTATCGGAAGAGCCATCGTTTACGACTACGCAATCTAATCCCTTCGCCCTTATTTCGCGGACGACGGGGCCGATCGTCATTTCCTCATTATATGCCGGTATGATTACGCAGCCCCTCAAATTTCCTTATCCTTTCCTAAATCCAGAATCTTCTAAACATAAACCATTGTGATGGACATTTTCTTACATGTTCCTCTATTACTCTGAGATAGCTTTCTATGATTCGCTGCACATCATCTTCGAAGTTATCGGTTGTATTATAGGATATCGGCTTTTCGAATGTAAATTGAAAAGTATCGTCAGACAATCGAATGATAAATGCAGGGACGATTGAAGCGCCTGTTCGAAGGCTTAAAATCGCAGGGCCCTTAGGTATTGAAGTATCTCTCCCGAAAAACTTTACCGGTATTCCATGACTGGAAAAATCTCTGTCGCCTAAAAGCGCCAGGACCTGTCCCTTCGTCAAGCATTCGTAACACTTCTTAAGCGCGGCGCCCATTGGAATTACATTTATTTTAGCTATCCGCCTTTGCCTTATAAAAAAATTGTTTACGAGCCTATTCTGATGATCTAATGCCACCGCATTAAAAGGATAACCGCTTAATGCCACAATGGCACCGCCCAACTCGTAATTTCCTAAATGAGCGGTCAATGCTATTACCCCTTTCCCTCGCCCTAGAGCTTTATCAAAATTATCTTTTCCAACAAATTTAACGTTGCTTGCGATGTAATTTTTATCCAATTTGCTAAAACGAAAAAAATCCACCAAGTATTTGGCGAAGTTTATAAAAACTTCCTTGCCCACGCGCCGACGTACTGCCTCGTCATCGGTTTTTAAAACTGCCCTTAAGTTATCCAAAACTACTTCCCTATCTTTTTTGGAAAAGCGAAATTGTAATATAGCGATAAATTTCGCGACTGAATATCCCGCTCTTATGGGCAAAAGCAACGCTAGCGTCTGGGCTAGCTTATATATTATGAATTGGCACATTCTAATATAAGTTTTGCGATTTCAATTGCAGAATTTGGTTTTGCAATTCTCCTCGCATTTTGCCGCATCTGCTCAAGTTTCGCTGGCTGATTAAGGAGCGCCTCTGTCAATATGCCCGCATCCCTTGGCGAATCTGCTTTTATTGCAACGCCTTCCTTAAGCAAATACTCCGTATTCTTCGCCTCCTGCCCCGGTATGGGGCGTATTATTACCATGGGGAGGCTCTTAGACATCGCTTCCGAGATGGTTAACCCGCCTGGTTTGGTTATAATCAAAGTGGCAACGGACATGAGTTCATCTATATTGGAAGCGTATCCGAATATAAAAGAGCGCATCCTAAAATTGCGGCTTCTACTTTCAAGCCAATTAAATAAGCGTCCATTTGTTCCTGCCACGATTAGCATCTGTATCGGACGGCTTATTTTATTTAAGGAGAAGACCATCTCGGCAATCGGACCCAATCCCTGTCCGCCGCCCATTATTAGGATTGTAGGAATGCTTTTATCTATTCCGAGTTTGGTCATGATCGATCCCGTATTTAATTTATTTGCGAATTTTGGATCTATGGGAATCCCGAAAATACGGATCCGCTCTCTTGAAATCCCGTTTTCAATGAGCTTGTTCATTGTGGCCTCAGAATGGACTACGTAATAGTCTACAGAATCGAAGACCCAATAGGAATGAGGTGCGCAATCTGTCAACACCCCCATTAATGGAATATCTAAACCAAATGAGGCCTTGTAATCTGCTACTATCCCGCAAGGAAAGGCCTGTGTGCAAGCGATGACATCCGGCTTAAAATCGTCGAGCAATGTCTTTAATTTTCCCGAATTAAATCTATGAATCAAATCGCGCAACTTCGATATATTGCGAAAAACCTTAGGGTTATCATACAGGTATTCCCAAACTTCTGGGCGATTCTTAATGACACCCATATATGTTTTATTGATTACTTTTTCAACTAAGGGGTTTGTATAGTTCAAGGAATTTATACTTAATACTTCGACGCTCGGGTCTAAAATCTCTAATGCCTTTTCCAAAGCAAGCGCAGCCTTGTGATGTCCTGAGTTTATTGATATGTACATTAACAGTGCTTTTTTTCTATCCATCGCCTTTTGGTTTTTAGTAAAAAACGCCCGCTTAAAATATAGCGGGCGTTTTTAGATGACCACTCTAAAAATAATCTTTAACTTCCAATTTCCAAAACCTTTTTTATCCTCTCAACAGCTAACTTTAATCTCTCCTCTGGCTCAACAAGCGCTAATCTAATAAATCCTTCTCCGTATTCACCAAAGCCCGTGCCCGGAGCGACAACGACACCCGCTTCCTCGACCAATAGCGATGCGAACTCCATTGAAGTCAACCCGCTATATTTAAGCGGTATATGAGCCCACACATAAAATGTGCCTTGAGGCTTATCTAAGTGCCAGCCTATTTTATTTAGCCCCTCTATAAATACGTCTCTTCTTCGCTTGTAGATTTCAACGGTCTCCTTGACGCAGTCCTGAGGTCCTGTAAGCGCTTTTATCGCCGCAAGCTGTATGGGTCTAAAGATTCCAAAATCTATATAACTTTTGGTCTTTTCCAGAGAACGAATCACGTTTGCATTTCCAACGACAAACCCAATTCTCCATCCAGCCATATTATACGACTTTGAGAGCGTATGAAATTCTACGCACTTTTCTTTAGATCCCTTTGCCTGTAGGATGCTCGGGGCAACATAGCCGTCGAAGACGATATCAGAGTAAGCGTTATCATGAGCGACTATAATATCTTTATTGCTTGCCCATGCGACGACCTCTTCGAAGAAATCTAAATCCGCACATGCAGTAGTTGGATTGTGTGGATAGCTTATAAATAAAATCTTAGCCATCCTAGCTATTTCACGACCAAGGCTTTTTAGATCGGGTTTATATCCCTTCTCTTTAATGATTGGGATACTATATAAAATTCCGCCGGCCATTATGGGACCATTAAAATGGACTGGATAACCGGGGCTTGGTACAAGCGCTATATCATCGTTATTTAAAAATGTAAAACAAATGTTTGCTATACCTTCCTTTGATCCAATTAAAGGAAGCACCTCTGTCCGAGGGTCTAAGTCGACGTTGAACTTCATCTTATACCAATCCGCTATTGCCTTTTTTAGTGCTTTCTCCACATCACCTGTCGGCCTCGAATAACGATGATTAGCTGCGATCTTTGCTTGTTTGCAAAGCTCTTCAACAACATGTTTAGGACTTGGCAAATCAGGATTGCCCATTCCCAAGTCGATGACATCAATCCCCATCGACTTAGCCTTCTCTTTCAGCTCATCGATAATAGTAAATAAATATAACGGTAAACGTCTTAATCTATTCGCTTCATGCATCTATTTATTCTTCCTCCTCATCAGAATATCCTTCTTCTTCTATGGTAGCTAGAACCTCACCGACCTCAACTATATCGCCTTCCTCAAAGAATACCTCGGATAATATTCCTGAACAGGGCGCAGGTATATTAAAGGTAGATTTATCTGTCACTATCTCTACTAGATTTTCACCCTCTTCGACTCTATCGCCTTCTTCAAAATGCCAGTATGAAATAGTAGCCTCCCTTACCCCTTCGTCAACGTTGGTCAATATCACCTTTGCCATATCCTTTCCTCCTTACGAAACTTAAATTATTTTTAATTGACTTAAGTGATAGGAACTCCTAACAAAAGGCCCAGAACTTACATTTTTAAATTTTAAATTATACGCTATTTCTTTATATTTTTCAAATGTTTTTGGTGATACGAATTCGCGTTCCTCTAATTTACCTGGCGCGGGCTTAAGATACTGTCCAAGGGTTATTATATCACAATTTGCATCTCTCAACTCCGCCATGGTTTGAAATACCTCATTCACAGTCTCCCCTAAGCCCAAAAGCAAACCGCTCTTAGTAGGTATATCCTTAGATAAACACTTTGCCTTTTTCAATATTTCTAAAGAGGTGTCATAATTTGAATCGGGCTTGACCGATTTATGCAGCCGACGGACTGTCTCAATATTATGCGCGAAGACATCTATCTTCGTTTCGTATATCATCTTAAGCGATTTATATGACCCGTTAAAATCTGGAACTAGCACCTCGATCTTTATATCATCTAACCTCTTGTGAAGATATTTTATTACGTTTGTATAATGACTTGCTCCACCATCTAAAAGGTCATCCCTTGTCACGGATGTTATGACTATATATTTTAATTTTAACTGTTTTACGGCCTCATAAATCCTTAACGGTTCATTGGAGTCTATCGCATCGGGAACGCCATTTTTAACTGCACAAAATCTACATTTTCTCGTGCAAGTTGAACCCATTATTATAAAAGTCACAACACCCCTATTAAAACATTCACACAGATTTGGACATCGAGCGCTTTCGCAAACAGTATTTAAAGAGTAGCGCCTTAAGGTTTCGCGAGTACGTTCTATTTTGTCCGACGATAATATCCTTCGCCTTAACCACTCCGGCTTAGCTATCATATTGCTTGCCTCAAAAGACCAAGGGCAGCCTCCTGGATCCCCTCGGAAAAAGTCGGGTGAGCTTGCACTACATCCGCTAAATCTTTTACCTTCAATTTTCCCTTAATAGCAACGCTTATCGTCCCGATAAGTTCGCTAGCGTAATAACCTAAAATTTGCGCTCCTAAGATAGCCTCGCTTTTTTTATCCACTACCAGTTTTATAAAGCCCTCGGTTTCTGCGTACGCCTGTGCCCTACCCAAAGCTGCAAAATGTGTACGACCAACCCGCACATCATAGCCATTCCTTATGGCTTCATTCTCATTTAATCCGACGCTGGCTACTTCAGGGAAAGAATAAACGCACTGGGGAACAATAGTATAATCAATTTTGAACTTGCCACCCAAAGCATTCCTTGCTGCAACCCTCCCCTCCGCTGATGCCACATGCGCTAAATTATATTTTCCGATACAATCGCCAACGGCAAATATACCCGGCAAGTTCGTCTGTAGATACTCGTCAACGAAAATGGCACCCACCTTTATTGTAACGCCTATTTTTTCAAGGCCCAAATCATTTATATTCGCCACCCTACCAATCGAAATTAAGATGACCTCGGAATTAATTGTGCTGACATCTAAAGTGGAACAAGAGGTTAATATCTTAATGTTTCTCTTCTTAAAAATGCCTTCTAACCTCTTCGATATATCTACATCCTCTTTTGGAAGAATCCGTTCCAGCATTTCTATAAGAGTTACTTCTACTCCAAAGACAGAAAAAAAAGAGGCGAACTCAGATCCAATTGGGCCGGCACCAATGATAGCGATATCCTTGGGCATCCTTTCAATATCGAAGATGCCATCGGAATAGAATATCCTTTTGTTGTCGACTGTAAAAGAACTCAAAGGTCTCGGGGATGAACCGCAGGCGATAATGAACGAATGCGCCTTCATTTCTTTGTCATCGACTAAGATATGCTGATTATCTAAAAAAGTTGCCCTGCCCTTTAAGTAGCTGATCTTCCTTAACTTAAAAGTCGATTCTATTTGACCCCTGATGCGATTAACGATTTCCCTCGTGTGGTTTTTTATGCGAGGTAAATCATAAGACAAATCTTTATAATTTATGCCTCTGACGGCCGAGCGTTTCAATTCATCGTAAAGTAAAGCGGACTTAAGAAAGGCCTTGGTTGGTATACAACCCTTATTTAAGCATACTCCGCCAACTTCATCTTTCTCAACAACTAAAACCTTTGCCCCGAGAGATGATGCCTCAACAGCTGCCGAAATACCACCTGGCCCTGCACCTACAATACCTATATCATACTCCTCTATCATATATAACTCCGTCAGTGAAGTTCACTTATAATAGCGTCCGCCATCTCGCGAGTCCCTACTGCGGTGGGATCGTCTCGAGTCGGCTTTAAGTCATACGTCACATATTTGCCTTCTCTTAAAACCCTTCTTACAGCGTCTTCAAGCCTATTTGCAGCATCCCTTTCGCCGATGTGGCGAAGCATGAGCACTCCTGAAAGTATCATCGCCGTCGGATTTACTTTGTTTAACCCTTTATATTTTGGAGCACTGCCATGAGTTGCTTCAAAGACCGCTACATCATCACCTATATTTGCGCCGGGAGCAACTCCTAATCCCCCAACCAATCCAGCACAAAGATCAGAAATAATGTCGCCGTATAAGTTTGGCAATACCAATACATCGTATTCCTCAGGCCTCTGAACCAACTGCATACATAGATTATCTACTATCCTATCTTCGAATGATATTTTTTCCGCATATCTTTGCGCGACCTGCCTTGCAGTTTCAAGAAATAGCCCGTCGGTAGATTTCATAATGTTCGCTTTATGGACACAAGTTACTTTTTTTCTGTTATTTTTAACTGCATATTCAAAAGCGAATTTAACGATCCTTTCGGTAGCGAATTTAGTTATGGGCTTTATGCTTATGGCCGAATCGTTTTTTAGTTTTTTCTTTGAAATAGAATTTATCGCTTCGATTATTTTCTTCGCATCGTCAGCATTTGAGTTAAATTCTATGCCAGCATATAAATCCTCGGTATTCTCACGAACGACCACGATATCAACTTTTTTATAATTAGTCCTTACCCCTTCGTAAAGCACGCAGGGACGAAGACAAGCGTATAAGTTTAATGATTTTCTCAACTCCACATTGACGCTTCTAATTCCACTGCCTACAGGAGTTGTAATAGGGCCTTTTATTGCAACCTTGTTTTTCTTTATAGATGACAAAACATGGTCGGGTAGCGGAGTGCCATATTTTTCAACGACACTTTCGCCAGCGTCGTAGACCTCCCATTTTATATCTACCCCCGTTGCTTCAATGCATCGCTTCGCTGCATCAGAAACCTCAGGGCCAACTCCATCGCCAGGGATGAAGGTAATAAGGTGCTTCAAGTTAATCCTCCTTAAAGGTCTTTTATCCAGTTAGCTATTCTCTCTAGACCTTTCTTTATCTCTTCTATACCAGTAGCAAAACTTAACCTGATATGTGTATTCCAACCGAATGGCTCGCCAGGAATGACAGCAACCTTTGCTTCCTCCAACAACTTACTTGCAAAATTTAAAGAATCCATTTTCGTTTTAGATATATCACAAAATACATAAAAAGCGCCTTTTGGTTTAACGCAAGAGATACCTTTTAGTTCGTTTATTTTTTCAACCATAAAATCTCGCCGCTTCCTAAATTCTTCGACCATCTCGTCAACGCAACTCTGGTTGCCCCTTAGCGCCTCTAAAGCCGCGCTCTGAGCAGGCGAGGTAGGATTCGAAGTCGAATGGTCCTGTAACCTTCCAACGCTTAAAGCCAATTCTTTATTTGGTGCCGCAAGATATCCTATGCGCCAACCGGTCATTGCGTATGATTTTGAAACGCCATTTACCACGAAAGTTAAATCGTAGGCAGCCTTCCCCAACGACGCAAATGAGATATGCTTTTCGCCGTCGTAAATTAACTTTTCATAGACCTCGTCGGAAATAACGGCGATTTTTCTATCGATTAAAACTTCAGCGATACTTTCTAATTCAGCCTTATCGTACACAGAGCCGGTAGGATTTGATGGGCTGTTTAAAATAAACGCGACCGTCCTTTTGGTTATGGCCTTTCTTAAATCACCTGGTTTTACTTTGAATTCGTCGCTTTGCTTGGTCTTCAAAAACACCGGGACACCGCCTGCCAACCGCACCATTTCTGGATAACTTACCCAATACGGCGAAGGGATTATAGCCTCATCGCCTTCATCGCAAATAACCTGGAAAATATTATATAATGAATGTTTCGCCCCGCAAGAGACGATTATCTGACTTGGTTCGTATTCAAGGCCGTTTTCCTGCAGTAATTTTTCGCAGATTGCCTTTTTAAGCTCTGGGATGCCTGAAGAGGCAGTATATTTTGTAAAACCGTTTTCAATGGCTTTGATTGCGGCCCTTTTGATATGCGAAGGCGTATCGAAATCCGGTTCACCAGCGCCGAAACTTACAACGTCTTCGCCCCTCTGTTTCATCTCCTTAGCTTTCGCAGTGATCGCCAGCGTCGGGGACTCTTTAACCTCTCGCATGCGTCTTGCAATCTTCATCTTAGTTCACCGTAAGTTATGTTTATACAATAAGACAGGATAAAAGTCAAAATAATTTTATCTGAAATTTAAGTCTCGCTTGGAGATAGGCAATCGGCTTTACTTGGGCTTCCTTTATTACTCGCTTTAGATTAAGTGTGGCTGCGTCATAAACCGCCTCTTCGTTCGCCAGATTGCCTCATAACATAATTTGCGCCAAGACATTAAATTTCAAAGTAGATATGTAATCGCTTCGACTTGTGTTTTTTAGCGGGACGTACTTCATCCTAAGCGAGCACGGTGTCCCTATAGATTAAGACTTAAGGGACGAGCGAGGATGAAGCTAAAGTGAGATTTTCTCGCTGGGAAAATCGAACGTTCCCGCGAAAACACAAGTCGAAGCGATTAGATATTTAAATTTCAAATGATTAACTTATTTTGTCCTGCCCTTGAAGAACTTGCGGAGTGTACCTAAAAACCCTGTGGGAGTTTTCTGGGTCGGTTTTATCTCTCTTTCTTTCTTTGGTGGAATATGTTTTGGGGGCAGAATCTCTTTTGGTTTCCCGGCAACAGGTAGCGGAATTTCTTTTGGCGCGGCTTTCTCTATTTCTTCAGATGGTTTTTCCTTAACGGCCTTTTCCCTCTTTGGCTTAACCTTGGGTGCTACTATCTTCTTTTCGGTCAATTCCAATATAGCTAATTGTGCGCCGTCGCCTTTTCTTACGCCGGAGCGAATTGTCCTGGTATAACCGCCATTTCGATTTTTAAAAAGCGGGGCTATCTCTTTAAATAATTTTGTGACCACGTCTCTATCGCGGAGTATGGCGAAGACAAAACGCCTATGGTTCAAATTATCTTCTTTACCGAAAGTAATCAATCTATCTGCTAACCTCCTGGCTTCTTTCGCCTTCGCTATAGTTGTCTCTATCCTTTGATGAGTAAAAAGTCCTCTAACTAAATTTAGAAGAAGGGCAGCCCTTTCCGCTTTGTTTCTACTTAACCTTTGGGTTCTTCTTCTGTGTCTCATAGTCTAATATACCTTAGTCATTCTTTCTTTAATAACTTCTTGTCGATTTTCATGCCAAGCGATAACCTCATTCCGGTAAGGATCTCTTGAATCTCGGCCAGTGATTTCTTACCAAAATTTCTATATTTTAACATCTCGGATTCGGTCTTCTGAACCAACTCCCCAATTGTGCGAATCTTCGCTTCCTTTAAACAATTCGCGCTTCTAACCGAAAGCTCTAAATCAGAAACGGGCATCCTAAGTTTTGCATATAGTTCTTCGTCTACCTTAGCTTGCGTCTCTTCTTCCTCTTCCGGAAGTTTTCCATAATTTATAAAGATATCCAAATGCTTCTGGAAAATGTGTGCGGCATATAAAAGCGCGTCCTTTGGGCTTATACTGCCATTAGTCCAAATCTCCAATATTAACTTATCGTAATCGGTAATCTGCTTGACACGGGTATTCTCAACTTCAAAATTTACCTTTGTAACCGGCGTAAAAACTGAATCTATTGGAATAACGCCTATTGCTTGGCCTTCTTTTTTATTTCTCTCGGCAGGATAATAACCCCTTCCCCTTCCAACTTCCATCTCGATATGAAACTTCGTATTTTTAGTCAAAGTAGCGATTAATAAATTTGGATTTAGGATTTCGATGGTATCGTCGTGAATTATATCCTTTGCCTTTACCTCGCCCTTTTTCTCGGCTTTGATCTCAATAACCTTAGGTTGTCTTGAATGAGAACGTAATATGAACTTTTTGATGTTCAAGATAATTTCGGTTACATCCTCAACAACGCCAGGTATGGTTGAAAATTCGTGCTGCGCACCGTCTATCTTCACTGAAGTAACGGCGCTTCCCTCTATCGAAGAAAGCAATATCCTTCGTAACGCATTTCCTAAAGTCGTGCCATATCCTCGTTCAAATGGCTCAGCGATAAATTTACCATACGTCTCCGTATAAGTAGATTCGTCGCAAACCAACTTCTTAGGCATCTCAAAGTCCTTCCAGGCAATACCCATATTGTTTTACCCTCCTACTTCGAGTACAACTCGACTATTAATTGTTCTTGAATTGGAAATCCTACGTCATCCCTTTCGGGTAATTTTACGACCTTCGCTCCCAAATTACTTAAGTCTACCTCCAACCACTTAGATAATCCCTTTTCTTTCGTAAGCTCGATATTATCCTTGATGCGCTTGAGCAAGCCTTCTGAATCAGTTATATTCATCGAATCACCGACTTTGACCGAATAAGAGGGGATGTCTACAATCCGTCCATTTACCCGAACATGTCGATGGGCGACGATCTGACGAGCCTCCACCCTCGAAAGCGAAAAACCCGCGCGAAAAATCACATTATCTAACCGCCTTTCTAATAATTGAAGTAAAACCTCCCCGGTAATTCCTTTAGTCTTCTCTGCGATCTTAAAATAACGTCTAAACTGCCGCTCCAAGACGCCGTAAATTCTCTTTACCTTCTGTTTTTCCCTTAATTGAATACCATAATCGGACAACTTAATGCGGCTCTGCCCGTGTTGACCTGGGGCGTATTCGCGATGAGAAACTGCACATTTTTCAGTATAGCAACGAGAACCCTTTAAAAAAAGTTTTTTGCCTTCTCGCCTACATAATCTACATACGGCGTCCTTATATCTCGCCATTACTTATACTCTCCTTCTCTTCGGTGGTCTACAACCATTATGCGGAATTGGTGTGACATCTTTAATCAACGATATCGATAATCCCGCTGCCTGAAGTGCACGTATCGCTGATTCGCGACCAGCACCTGGACCTTTTACATAAACTTCCACTTCCTTAACGCCGTGCTCCATAGCTTTTTTGGCAGCCGCCTCCGCTGCAACTTGAGCTGCAAATGGCGTGGACTTTTTCGAACCGGAAAATCCAGACGAACCGCTTGAAGCCCATACAATAGCATCGCCTTTCTTATCTGTAATCGTTATGACCGTGTTGTTAAACGTCGCCTGGATATGTGCAACAGCGCTGGGTATATTCTTTGCAACCTTTTTCTTCGTTTTTCTAACCTTCTTCTTCTCCTCGACCATCTTTACTCCTTCTCAAGTTAATTTAAATTCCTGGTTTAGTCTCTTTCTTCTTAAGCGCGATAGCCATCCGACGCGGACCTTTTCTGGTCCTCGCATTCGTCCGGGTCCTCTGGCCTCGGACGGGCAAACCCCTCCTATGTCTTAACCCTCGATATGAACCGATGTCCATCAACCTCTTTATATTCTGAGATAGTTCTCGCCTTAAGTCGCCTTCGACTTTATATCCCTTCTGTATGACGGATGTTATCCGGGCTACTTCTTCATCGGTTAAATCCTTAGTGCGTATATCCGGATTGATATTCGCCTCTTTCAAAATTTTATTGGACAGGTTCCTTCCTATCCCATATAGGTACGTCAGCGATATCTCTATCCTTTTTTCTTTTGGAATATCAACACCTAAAATCCTCGGCATTAAAACCTCCTTGTAGTGTTCTCGGTTTCTCCGAAATATGCTTTTAGGTAAACTAAACCTCTATCTTCAAATACTACCTCTTCACGTCTTACGGATAACCACCGAGCTCCACTGTAAAGAGACAAACTTTCGTTTTTCTCCTTACTATTCCTCTTTTCCTTTAAGGAAATTATTTTGCTTATAAAAGTCATTTATGAATTACCCTTGGCGTTGTTTATGTTTCGGATTTGAACAAATTACGTAGATCACGCCTTTTCTTTTTACGATCTTACACCTTTCGCAAATCCGTTTTATACTCGAACGAACTTTCATTCTATTTCACCCTGAATGTAATCCTACCCCTTGTTAAATCGTATGGCGAAAGTTCAAGCTTGACCCTGTCACCAGGAAGGATGCGAATAAAATTCATCCTCATCTTTCCCGATACATGAGCCAAAACCCTATGTCCGTTATCCAGCTCTACGCGAAACATCGCATTTGGTAGTGCTTCGATTACTGTGCCCTCAACTTCTATGGGTTCTTCCTTCGCCATTTCGTTAATATCTCCGGACCATCTTCTCCAATGTAAATGGTGTGTTCGAAGTGAGCCGATAATTTCCTGTCTTTTGTGACGGCTGTCCAACCGTCATCTAAAATCTCTGCTTTATATGTACCTAAATTGACCATCGGTTCAATTGCAAATACCATACCAGCTTTTAGCCTTGGACCCATTCCAGGTTCGCCAAAATTTGGTATTTGTGGATCTTCGTGCATTTTTGAGCCTATACCGTGGCCAACGAATTCTCGCACCACAGAAAAGCCATTCGATTCAACGCACTTCTGAACCGAATACGATATATCAGAGAGCCTGTTATCTGGCTGTGCTTTGTCAATCCCTTCATAAAGTGCGCTTAAAGTTACCTTAAGCAACCTCCTCGCCTCATCTGAAATCTCCCCTACTGGGAAGGTTATCGCGGAATCTCCATAATAACCGTTTAACTTAACCCCAACATCGATGGAGATTACATCTGCCTGCTTTAAAACTTGTTTTCCTGGAATGCCGTGAACGATGACTTCATTTATCGATGTACAAATGTTTCCAGGAAATCCTTTATAACCTTTGAAAGCGGGAATGCCTCCCTCCTGCAAGATATAATCGCAGGCTAAGTTATCCAACTCCATAGTCGTAATCCCGGGTTTTATCTTCGCCTCCAACAACTCTAAGGTCCTCACGACTATGAGGCAGGCCGCTTCAATTTTAGCTACCTCCGCTTTAGACTTTAACGTTATCATTTACTTGCCTTAAACGTTAATTTAATAATTTCTCTTTGAGAAAGAGCTCGCTAAGGTATGAGTGGACATCAGTTACGTCCAAATCGCCTGAGACGGTTCGCAACTTATTGTTTCCTTTATAGTAATTTATTATTTCCGGAACCGTCTTCTCGTAAACCTCCATCCTCTTTCGCACCGTCTCTTCTTTATCGTCATCCCTCTGGTAAAGCTCTCCGCCGCATAGGTCGCATTTACCAGGCACTTTTGGCGGGATGTTCTTTATATGATAATTTGTGCCACAATTTTTACATACCCTTCTACCCGATAGCCTTTGAATTATCGTTTCGAGAGATGTCTTAAAATAAATAACCAAATCTATCGGGCACTTAAGCCGCTCTAACGTCTCATCCAACGCCTTCGCCTGTCCTTCAGTCCTTGGGAAGCCATCGAGGATGAACCCATTTTGACAATCGGGTTTTGCCACTCGCTGTGCTACTATCTCAATTACAATATCATCGGGGACTAATTCGCCTTTATCCATATATTCCTTCGCCTTTAAGCCAATCGCAGTTTTATCCCTGACCGTATCGCGTAAGATGTCGCCCGTCGATATATGCGGTATTTTAAATCCTTGAGAAAGAACTTTTGCTTGCGTGCCCTTTCCTGCACCAGGTGGACCTAAAAAAACCAACCTCACCTGATCCTCGCTTTCAACTTGCCGGCTTTCATAAAACCTTCGTAATGGCGCATAAGCAAAAACGACTCTATCTGCTTCATCGTATCTAGCATGACACCGACTATGATTAAAAGTGCGGTACCGCCAAAAAAACTTGCAACTAAATATGGGACTTTAAGCCATCTGCCAACGAAGTCTGGAAAGATCGCAATTGCTGCCAAAAATACAGCGCCGGGTAAAGTCACGCGGTTCAATATAAAATTAAAAAAATCCTCAGTTGGCTTTCCCGGTCTAATCCCAGGAACAAATCCACCGTATTTCTTCATATTATCTGCCAAATCTCTAGGATTTAAAGTAACAGCGGTATAAAAATATGTAAAAAATATTATAAGAATTGCATATAGAATGGTATAAAGCACCCCACCACGATGAATCCACCCTATCATTGCCTTAATTGCTGGGTTTGGCATGAATTGCGCTATGGTCGCCGGAAATAAAATTATCGACTGAGCGAAGATAATGGGAATAACCCCTGCCTGATTTACCCTAAGCGGCAGATACGTGCTTTGTCCTCCGTATACCTTTCTGCCGACTATGCGTTTGGCATACTGCACGGGTATGCGTCTTTGTGCCTGTGTTATTAGAATAACGGCTATTATAACACCGAACATCATTGCGCCCATCAAAGCTAATGTAAATGGCTCCAGTTGCCTTTTAGAAGGTGAAAAAGGTGACGAAAGGATAAACAACTGATGAATAGCTGTCGGAATCCTTGAAATTATCGATCCGGTAATTAAAAGCGACATGCCGTTACCGATTCCATGGTCGGTTATCTGCTCGCCGAGCCACATTATAAAAGCAGTGCCGCTTACCAAGGTAATCATCGTAATAAGCCGGAATCCCCAACCGGGATTTTGAACTATGTGCATACCTCCGGCAATTGTAAGACCTTCGAGCCAAAAGCTTGTAAATAATGATTGAACGCCTCCAATTATAAGCGTCCCATATCTGGTGTATTGCGTTATCTTCCTGCGACCATATTCTCCGCCTTCCTTTGCCAATTTTTCAAAATATGGAAAAGCAAAACAGAGCAGTTGCATAATAATGGAGGCAGAAATGTATGGCATAATCCCGAAAGCGAAGATGGTCATCTGCGACATAGCGCGCCCTGTAAATAAATCCATTACGTCAAAAAGCGTTCCACCTAACCTTTTTGACTCCGATTCCATGTATTGAGAAAGAACATGTCCATCGATTCCAGGCGTTGGTATATATCGCCCTAGGCTATAGACCGCTAATAACGCAACTGTTATCAGCAGCTTTTTCTTTAACTCCGGAATCTTAAATATATTGGCTAACGCCTGCAGCATATTATTTTATTATTTCGGCAACGCCGCCTGCTTGTTTTATCTTTTCTATTGCACTAGATGAAAAAGCGTGTGCCTTTATCGTCATCGACTTAGAAATCTCTCCGTCGCCTAAGATTTTAATGGGCATCTTTTCATCTTTGATAAGCCCCTCTTTTAATAATTCCTCTGGACCTACAATCGAATTTTCTTTGAATGCTGCTAACCGAACAAGATTTAATATCTGATAGATTTTTTTGAATTTGCTCGTGAATCCTCTCTTTGGAATCCTACGAGTAAGGGGCATCTGCCCGCCTTCAAAACCTATCCTAATCCCTGGACCAGACCTTGCTCTTTGCCCTTTCTGGCCCCTTGTTGAAGTCTTACCATGACCTGAACCAGGACCTCTGCCAACGATCTTTTTCTTCTTTGTCGCCCCTAAAGGCACCCGTATCTCGCCTAATCTCATTTGGTCTCTTCTCCTTTTATCGCATCGACTTGTTCTTTCGTGCACAATTTTTTAAGCCCTTCGACAGCGGCCTTAATTAAGTTTAAGGCGTTATTTGAACCGAGTGACTTAGAAAGGATATCTTTAATGCCGGCCACCTCGCATAATGCTCGAACGGGACCACCCGCGATTACACCCGTTCCTGGAGACGCGGGTTTTAATAGTATCTTTCCGGCGCCGTACTTTCCGATTATTTCATGCGGAATCGTCGTCCCAACAATTGGAACTTCGAATAAATTTTTCCTTGCCTCAGCCAAGCCTTTTCTTATCGCCTCGGAAACTTCGTTTGCCTTACCGTAGCCGTAACCCACTTTTCTTTTGCCGTCCCCCACCACGATTAAAGCGCCGAAGGAAAGCTTCTTGCCGCCTTTCGTAACCTTAGTGACCCTATTTACAGTCAAAACTTTTTCAATTAATTGTGTTCCTTGAAATATCTCCCCAGCCAATTTTTTCTCCTAAACTTTATTTAGAATTCTAAACCCGCTTTTCTTGCAGCTTCAGCCAATGCTTTTAACCTGCCGTGATAAAGGTATCCGCCCCTATCAAAAACGACTTGTCTTATACCTTTTCCTTGCGCTTCCCTCGCAAACATTTCACCCAAAATCTCAGCGGCCTTTACATTTCCACCACCTTTAAATTTCTCTTTGAAACGCTTATCGAGGGTTGAGATCGAATACAAGGTCTTGCCCTCTATATCATCTATTAGCTGAACAAAAATATTCTTAAGGCTTCTGTGAACAGAAAGCCTAGGCCTCTCTTTTGTCCCTTCAATTTTTCTTCTTATTCTCTGATGGCGTTTTAACCTGCCTAACTCTTTTATAACGGTAACGACCATTAACCAACCGCCTTTCCTACTTTCCTCCTTACGTACTCGCCGACATATCTTATGCCTTTGCCTTTATACGGCTCGGGTGGATAAATTGCCCTTATCTCAGCAGCAACTTCTCCGACCTTTTGCTTGTCAATTCCCTTAACTACTATCTGCGTCGGCTTCGGCGTTTCGATGACTATACCCTCCGGAATATGAATTTCGACTGGGTGGGAAAACCCGAGTTGCATAACCAACTTTTCCCCACTAACTAAAGCCCTAAAGCCTACTCCCACTATTTCGAGTTCCTTCTGAAAACCTGAAGTTACGCCGATTAACATATTGTTTATCAAAGTTCGGGTTAAGCCATGCAGGGACATAACCGTTTTTTCATTTGAATCTACCAAAACTATAATTTGCTCTTCCTTAATCTCGACTTTAAGATCTGGGTGTACCTTGTAAATTAGCTTTCCCTTCGGCCCTTCAACTGAAATTATATTTCCACTTATGTTAACCTTTACGTTCTTGGAAATTTGAATCGGCTTCTTACCTATCCTTGACATAATTGACCTCTACCATACATAACATAAAATTTCACCGCCGACTTTTAATTGGCGTGCCTCTTTATTCGTCATAATGCCTTTTGAGGTGGAGACGATGGCGATCCCTAATCCACGCAAGACATTAGGGATTTTATCGTTCGACCTATAAATCCTTAAGCCTGGCCTTGAGACCCTTTTTAAATTTGTTATCGCGCTACGATTTCCTATATATTTTAGATACACTCGAATTAAATTTATCTTTGATGTATCTAATGATTTAAAATCGGCGATGTAACCTTCCCTTTTTAATACGTTCAAAATTTCTTTATTAATTTTGGAGGCCGATACATCTACCTTGTCCTTTTTTACGCGGCAAGCATTTCTTATCGACGTCAATAAATCTGCTATGGGATCGGTTCTGTTCATATCAACTGTCCTCTACCAGCTCGCTTTCGTTACGCCAGGGATTTCACCTCGCGATGCCAACTCCCTAAAACAGATTCGACAGAGTTCGAATCTCCTCAAATAACCCCCTGACCTTCCGCAGAGTCGACATCTATTATATTTTCTTGTGCTGTACTTCGAAGGTCTCTTCCATTTTTCTATCAATGATTTTTTTGCCATTCTATCATCCTTGCTTTCTAAAAGGCGTGCCCAAAAGGCGCAATAATTCCCTCGCTTCCTCAGTTGAATTTGCGCTCGTTATAATTACAATATCCATCCCTTGCACCTTTTGAACTTTATCGTATTCTATCTCAGGGAATATAGTCTGTTCGGTAATCCCTACTGCATAATTGCCGTTGCTGTCAAATGAATCTGGAGAAATACCACGGAAGTCCCTAATCCTGGGAAGCGCTACATTAACGAGCCTGTCGAAAAACTCATACATCATTGCGCCCCGCAAAGTCACTTTACATCCAATTGGCGAATCTTTCCTTATCTTGAAATTCGCTATTGCCTTCTTTGCACGTGTAATTATCGGCTTCTGCCCCGTGATCGTTGCCAAATCATTAGCCGCTGCTTCTAAAATTTTTATATCCTGCGCCCCTTGTCCAACGCCCATATTAATGACTACCTTAACAAGTCGCGGAACTTGAAGTTTATTTTTATAATTAAATTTCGCCATCATTTGTGAAATAACATCTTTTCTATATTTTTCCAAAAGCCGTGGCACCAGCGTCGCAACGCTCATCAGGCCAATACCTCCTTGCACTTCTTACAAACCCTCACTTTACTTCCGTCTGGTTGAATGGAAAACCCTATTCTCGTGGGCTTATTACATTTAGGACAAAGGGGCATAAGGTTTGAGAGGTGTATAGGGCTTTCGATCTGTATGATGCCAACCTGCTGTTCCGCGCGAGTACGGCGAGCATGTTTCTTCACTAAATTTCGCCCCTCTACTATCGCTTTCATCTCTTTGGGAAATACCTGCATTATGCGCCCCGTCTTACCAGAGTCTTTTCCCTTTACTATCATTACTGTATCGTTCTTTTTAATCCTGAACATTTATATTACCTCTGGAGCTAAAGAGATTATCTTTGAGAAATTTCTATCGCGCAATTCCCTCGCGACAGGCCCGAAAATCCTCGTCCCCTTTGGATCTTTTGAGACATCAATTAATACAACCGCATTGCTGTCGAATTTTAAGTAAGAACCATCTTGCCTTCGAATCGGAGTTTTAACTCTTACTACAACGCCTCTTACCACATCGCCTTTCTTGATAGTCGATTCAGGCGTGGCTTCTTTAATATTAACGGTAACTATATCACCGATTGAAGCGGTTTTCTTGCCATGGCGTGCAACCACTCCTATCATAGAGGCGCGTTTAGCACCAGTGTTATCTGCAACATCTACTATGGAGCGCATCTGAATCATCTTAGAACCTCAATCAACCTCCATCTCTTCTCTTTCGAAAGTGGCCTAGTTTCAGCGATCTTAACCCTATCTCCAATTTTCGCTTTCTTCTCCCCATCGTGAACCTTAAATTTTTTTGAGCGACGTAAGATTTTTCTATACACCGGGTGCCTACTGAGGGTTTCGACTTTTACAACTATGGTTTTGTCCATCTTGTCGCTGACGACGATTCCGATTCTCTCTTTTCTGTGGCCTCTTTCGCTCATACCTTAATTTCCTTTTCCTTCAGAACAGTTAAAATTCGTGCGATATCTTTTCTCGTCTGCCAAATCTTGTCGGGTTTTTCGAGTTTTCCCGTCCTCGCCTGTTGACGAAGATTAAAAAGTTCCTGCAACAAAGCATTATACTTTGTCTTTAATTCATCAACGCTTAAATCTCTTAATTCATGTGGTTTTAATGGCATCTTAGTTTAAATTTATACAGCAACTTTAGCCCTTGCCCTTGAGATAAAACGTGTTCTAATAGGTAATTTAGAAGCGACCAAGCGCATTGTCTCCCTCGCTAAGGGCTCAGGCAGGCCTTCAAGTTCAAATAAAATCTTGCCTCGTCTGACTACGCCAACCCAATGGTCCAGCATCCCTTTGCCTTTTCCCATCCTCGTTTCAGCCGGTTTCTTGGTCACAGGTTTATCGGGAAAGACCCTTATCCATGCTTTCCCCCCGGCTTTTAAATGGCGCGATAGGACGACCCTTGCCGCCTCTATCTGCGTATTCTTAATCCATGCGTTCTCTAATGCCTTGAGCCCATATTCTCCAAATGCAATCGTTGAACCAGAAGTAGCGATACCCTTGCGCCTACCTCGATGTGCTTTTCTATATTTAACCCTTTTTGGAAATAACACCATTTAAAGAACTCCTTTTTGCGTGAGGCAAGTCGGTAATGAAGTTGACTTAAGCCGATTTAGTTGTTGTAGGTTCTGTTTTTTCTACAACCTCTTCCTTTGCGCGTTTCTTCTCTAAAATATCACCTTTGTAAACCCAAGCTTTAACGCCGATGAGTCCATAAGTTGTCAATGCCTCTGCAAATCCATAATCTATGTCGGCTCTAAATGTCTGTAGAGGGACCTTTCCTTCTTTATAACCCTCCGAACGAGACATCTCAGCACCTCCAAGCCTCCCAGAACATTTAACTTTTATGCCTAATGCTCCACCAGCCATCGATTGCTGAACAGCCTTCTTCATCGCACGCCTAAATGCGATGCGTTTCTCCAACTGGAAAGCTATGTTCTCGGCTATCAACTGTGCTTCAATCGCCGGATTTTTGACCTCTTTTATATCAATGTAAATCTCTTTTTTGGTCTTCTCCTGAAGTTCGTCGCGTAACCTATCTATATCGGCACCCTTTCGGCCAATAACAATACCAGGCCTAGAGGTATAGATTATTACTTTCGCCCTGTTACTGGCTCGCTCGATTTCGATATTTGAAATCCCCGCCGCAGAAAAATTCGCCTTAACATACTTTCGAATCACTATATCTTCGTGTAAATTATCTGCGAAGTCCTTCTTCTTGGCAAACCAACGCGACCGCCACGTCTTTATATAACCCAATCTAAGCGATAACGGATTGACTTTATGACCCACTCATCCTCCTATTTGACCTTTTGTTTTAAAAGTTGGAATTTTATCTAACTCGATTAATATATGGCTAGTCCTTTTCCTTATCATAGCAGCCCTGCCAAACGCGGCCGCTCGATATCTTTTCATCATTGGCCCATCATCAGCGATTATCTTAGATATATAGAGTTCGTCCTGTTTAATTTTGCCTGTTTGCTTTGCCGATGCAATAGCAGATTTTAAGGCGCGCACTAAAAAGATGGAAGCACGCTTATCTGTACTTTCTAAGATCGCCAAAGCGGAATTGACATCTTTGCCTTTAATCAATGCGATGACCTTTCTCACCTTGTACGGTGAAATTTTAATGAACCTCGCTACTGCTTTTCCTATAGATTGTGATTTTGATTTTTGCATTTTGATTTTTGCATTTTACTATGTAGGCGTAGGCACTTCCTTTGCCTTCACGCCGCCGTGTCTTCTAAATGTCCTGGTCGGAGCAAACTCGCCGAGTTTATGTCCGACCATATTCTCCGTCACAAATACCGGAATAAATTTATTCCCGTTATGGACCAGAAATGTATACCCGACAAATTCAGGGATTATCGTAGACCGTCTGGACCAGGTCTTAATCGGCTTTTTATCGCCTTTCATCTTTTCGATCTTCTTGAGAAGTTTCTCCTCGACGTATGGGCCTTTCTTGGTGGAACGCCCCATTTACCTATCTCCTCCTCTTAATAATAAATCTATTGGAATATTTATTCTTCCTTCTTGTCTTAAATCCTTTTGTAGGCATGCCCCATGGGGAAACAGGATGCGGGTTACCCTGTCCAGATTTTCCCTCGCCACCGCCGTGAGGGTGGTCATGCGGATTCATCGCAACGCCCCTTACCGTTGGGCGAATTCCAAGCCACCTCTGCCTTCCTGCCTTGCCGATCGAAATCGTCCCATGCTCTATGTTTCCGACCTGTCCGATAGTCGCATAACAATCCAAATTTATTAAACGTATTTCTCCGGAGGGCAACCTCACGTTAGCGTAATCGCCCTCCTTTGCCATAAGCTGCGCACTAGTTCCAGCTGAACGAACTATTTGTCCACCCTTGCCCTTCCTCAATTCAATATTGTGAATAAATGTTCCTATCGGGATATTTTTTAGCGGAAGGGCATTGCCCGCTTTTATATCCGCATCCGGCCCTGAAGCAACCTCATCTCCAACCTTTACATCTTGCGGTGCAATGATATATCTGCGCTCACCGTCCTGATATTCCAATAACGCCAAAAATGCGGACCTGTTCGGGTCGTACTCAATTGCGATGACCTTAGCCTGGATTCCAATTTTATCGCGCTTAAAATCGATGATTCTAATCATGCGCTTATGCCCACCGCCTCGGTGACGAATCGTTATATGGCCATGCGCATCGCGACCACCGGTCTTTTTCTTTGGAATAACAAGGGACTTCTCCGGTTCTTTCTTGGTAATTGCGGAAAAGTCCGCCGTTGTCATCCATCTCCTAGATTTCGTATATGGTTTATATACCTTAACCATCGAAAATATCCTTATGTCGCTATCTCTATTTTGTGCCCTTTGTGCAAAGTAACTACCGCCTTCTTCCAATCAGGGGTTTTACCGGGTTTGAATCTTACCTTTCTCCACTTTCCGGGCGCTATCATCGTATTTACTTTCTTTACCTTTACCTTATATATATCTTCTACTGCCTTTTTAATCTCGGGTTTGTTTGCTCGCGCATCGACCTCAAATATGTATTTGTTAAAAGGGCCAAGCGCAGTGCTTTTTTCCGTATGAAGCAGTGAACGAACTATCTTATAAGCTTCTGTCATTGCTTAAGTAATGTTTCGGTTAAAGCAGCAAGTGCCTTTTGCGTTAAGACCAATCTATGCTGCTTTAAAACTTCATAGGCATTTAACGCCTTATAATCTCGTAATAGCACTTCCGGAATATTCCTAGCAGCACGAATTACAGTCTCATCTTTATTGTCGAGAACTACTAAAGGTTTATCATCCGCTTTTAAATTGCGCAATATGCTCGCGAATTCCTTCGTCTTAGGTTTAGCGATTTTTATATCGTCCAGAACTATCAGTTCATTATTGTTCAATTTATCATTTAAACTGGATATTAATGCCAACCTTCTAATATTCCTTGGAATTGAATAAGAATAATCTCGTGGATGAGGTCCGAAGATTATGCCGCCCCCTCTCCATAATGGTGATCTTATTGTACCTGCACGAGCGCGACCAGTTCCCTTTTGCTTCCACGGCTTCTTGCCGCCGCCCCTTACCTGCGCGCGGGTCTTAGTTGAAGCGGTGCCTTGTCTTAAATTGGCTTCGTACATCTTTATCGCCTGATACAAAATCGCTTCGTTTACTTCACCATTAAAGATATCTTTATCTAGCGTCATCTTTCCAACAGACTGACCTTTTATATTGAAGATGGGGACTTCTGCCATAACTATTTCTTAACCTCTTTTTTCGCTGGTTCAGCCTTTGCCTTTGGTTTTCCCTTCTTTTCCTTCACTACAACCATATGTGGAATCTTCGCCTTGGCAAGTTTCTTCGCTTTCTTTATAATTAAAAAACTTTTCTTCGGTCCAGGCACAGCGCCTTCTACGACCAATAAATTATTCTCTGGGTCTACTTTTACAACTTCCAAATTTTGAACCGTTACTGTGTCTCCGCCCATCCTGCCAGGAAGATGATGTCCTTTAAAAACTCTTCCGGGGGTGGTGCTC
>JBDRDF010000015.1:0-34346 GCA_043821025.1 Candidatus Omnitrophota bacterium | reverse complement strand
TACGCAAGAACCTGGACTTTCCAAAGTCAGCGGTTGAAGGCGATGTATTCGTGCGATTTATAATTGCTTCCGATGGCGAACTACGGGAACTTAGCATAATCGATGAAAAATCTACAAAGGACGGCTTTTTGAGGGGACTTGCGTTCGAAGCCATAAAAAATTCTTCGCCGTTTCCTAAATTTCCCAATGACGTTACGGTCCCAGAGGTAAAATTTACTTGCCAAATTTCCTTCGAAATTAAATAACCTCATTTCCCTTGACAATTTTATAACCATTTGATATATTGAAAGTAACGAAAATTCATCGTAAGGGGGATGATAATTAATGCCGATGGTAGAGGTTGGGCAAAATGAGCCCTTGGAAAGGGCCCTGAGGCGACTCAAAAAGAAGATAGAACGAGAAGGGATATTAAAGGCAATAAGGGCAAGAAAACACTACGAGAAACCCAGCGTAAAAAAGAAGAGAAAACAGATGGAAGCCAAGAAGAAAAAGAGGTATAATAGATTCTGATGTAATGAGGATTTTATATTTTTTTATCTTTTTGTCTATTGCGGTTTCCATTGTATTCATCTTTAACGAATCGCTCCCGCCAAAATTAGAAGTAGAACAAAACCTTAATAAGCACACCTTAGAAAACGGACTCACAGTAATTATAAAAAATTCACATAAGGTTCCTCTTGTTGCTATTCAGCTCGTCGTAAAGAGCGGCTCAGCTGCTGAAGGTAGGTTCACTGGCTCTGGAATTTCCCATTTCGTTGAGCATATGATTTTTAAAGGCACGCCCACTCGTGCAGTTGGCGAAATAGAGAGACAGATTAGATCATACGGCGGAGACATTAATGGTTCGACTTCCCACGATTCAACCGAATTTCACCTCATCGTAAAAAGGCAGTACCTTAAAGAGGCATTGGAACTGTTGTCGGATTGCATCGCCAATCCAGCATTTGACGAAGTTGAGCTCGAAAAAGAAAGGCAAGTAATCCTAAATGAGATAAGAATGAATAGAGATGAGCCAGCGCGCAAGGCCTCTGTGCTTTTATGGGAGAATGCTTACCTTACGCATCCATATAAATGTCCTGTAATAGGTTATGAGGATTTGTTTAAGCAGATAAAAAGAGAGGATATCTTCGAATATCATAAGGCAAATTATATTCCAAATAGTATCATCCTTTCTATAGTTGGAGATATTGAAAATGAATCGACGTTACAGGTGGTTAAGGAGACGTTCGGGAAAATTCCTCGCAGAGTAGATGTTCAAACGTTCGCTCCGGAGGAGCCATTGCAGATGTCAATGAGAAGCGTCGAAGAAAAGGTTGAAGGCCTTAAGCTTTCGCTTCTTCTGCTTGCATTTCATTCTACCCGTCTTGCCGATGAGGACTTATATGCCGTCGACCTGCTTGCAGCGGCATTAGGGCAAGGCGAAAGCTCAAGGTTATATCGTAGATTAGTCAGAGACGAAAAACTTGCATATTCAGTTTCAGCGTTTAATTACACCCCTAAGGACCCAGGGTTATTTGTGATAGGGTTAACCCTCGAGGATGATAAAATAGAAAAGGCGTTAAACGAAGTGCTAAAAGAGTTGAAGGGGGTGAAGGTTCGTTCCATATCGAAGTCTGAACTTAAGAAGGTCAAGAGGTCTACCTTAAGCAGTTATATTTATGAGCGAGAATCTATCGAGGCACAAGCGCAAGATTACGCGATGAGTTATGCGTTGACAGGCGACTATGATTTTTCGAGGAGATATATTGAAGGGATAAATTCTGTTAAGGCGCCCGATGTCTTAAGGGTCGCGGGTGAATATTTCGACTTCGAGAATTTGACGGTCGTGAAACTTACACCAAAAAAGGAAGTCCCCATAGGCGTCAAACAGATTTCAAAAATTGGTAAGGAGTTTGATATAAAGAAGTTGACCCTGCCTAACGGAGCAACGCTTTTAATGTACGAAGACCATTCTGCCCCGATTGTTTCAATGCATATTTTATTTAAAGGGGGGGTGCGGGTAGAAGATGAAAAGACAAACGGCATATCTTATCTTACGTCGAATATGCTCTTGAAAGGGACGAAATCGCATTCTGCTGAGTGGATAGCTAAAGAGGTCGAAACTCGCGGGATTATATTATCGTCTTATAGCAGCCATAATTCTTTCGGCATTTCACTCAAATGCTTAAAGGGCGAATTCGATTTCTCTTTGAAATTAATTAAGGACATACTAAGAAACCCGGCTTTTTCAAAAGATGAAATCGCGAGTTCGAAGGAGATTCAACTTGCCCGGATTAAGGCACAGGATGATGATATATTCGCGACGGCATCGAAGACGTTGCTGAAAACTATATTTAAAACGCATCCATATAAGATGAACTATCTTGGGACAAGAGAGTCCTTAAATAACCTCAAAAGGGAAGACCTATTAAAATTTTATAAGCGTTATGTGGTGCCCGATAATATGGCCGTTGTAATATTCGGTGATATAGACATCAAAAAAATGCAGCATAAATTGATAGATATCTTCAAGGGGCCGCGGGCAAGTAAGTTAGAAGAGATAAAGGTATTGAGCGAGCCGGAGCAGAGGGAAATGCGCCGGTCATCTAAACAGATGCAGAAAGAGCAGGCGGTTTTAATGATGGGCTATCCAGGCGTCAGCGTTAAAAATCCAGATAAATATGTCCTCGAAATTATAAATTCCATACTTGCTCGAGAAGGCGGTAGGATATATATGGATATCAGAGAAAGGCTCGGGCTTTCTTATACGCTCGGTTCTTTTTCGGCGTTGGGGATTGACCCTGGTTATTTTGCATTTTATGTGGCAACGACTAGTGAAAATATCGAAGCGGTTAAGGAATTATTGTTGAAACATATTAGTCTATTTAAGAAAGAAGGTCCGACGCAGGAGGAGATAGACCTTGCGAAGGCGGATTTATTAGGCAGTTATTTTCGTGGATTGGAGATAAATTCCGAGGTAGGGTTTAAAGTTGGTTTAGATGAATTGTATGGCTTGGGATATAACGATGTTTTTAGATACCCGAAGATAATCGAGTCTATAACTGCCGAAGATGTTATGAAGGCCGCAAATAAGTATTTCGTGGATTCAAGATTAAATGTAGCAATAATCGTCCCAAGTTTAACGCGGAGCACAATTTTAAAGAGCGAGGAAAAATAAGATGGTCCGTAATCCTGCTGTTGCCGGGCAGTTTTATTCCGGAAGAAAAGAGGCGCTACAAAAAGAAGTTGAGAAATATTTATTAAAAGATGCGGATAAAATTAAAGCCATAGGCGTGGTATCGCCGCATGCGGGTTATATGTATTCCGGCCCTGTTGCAGGGGCTACGCTCTCCTCAGCCGAATTTGAAGAGACATGTATTATTATGGGACCTAATCATACTGGAGACGGGAAGCCCTTTTCGGTTATGATCGAAGGAACATGGAGGACGCCGTTGGGCGATTGCGAGATAGACGCCGAACTTGCAAAATCGATATTGGAAAACTCAAAATATCTTCAAGAAGATGAGGTGGCCCACAGATATGAGCACTCCGTTGAAGTGCAGATCCCTTTCTTGCAAGTTCTAAGAGGAGAGTTTAAAATTGTGCCCATGGTGTTGTCCCATGCTAAAGTAGAAATTTATAAGGCGATAGGCAAAGACATTGCTAAGTCCCTGAAGGAAAAACGCATAGCTACTATAATAGCAAGCTCCGATATGACCCATTACGAACCTCAAGATATTGCGAAAGAGAAGGACAAAAAAGCGATAGATGCAATTTTAAATCTCGACGAAGATGGTTTAATGACCGCGATTGAGAGTTATGATATTTCGATGTGCGGCTACGCGCCTGTTTGTGTTATGCTTGCTGCGTCAAAGGAATTAGGCGCTAAAAAGGCAAAGCTTGTTAAATATCAAACCAGCGGTGATATAACCGGCGACTACGATGGCGTTGTAGGCTATGCCGGCATTCTGGTTTATTGATAACTATTAAACGGTTGACCTATTATTTAAGTTGGGGTAATATAATCGTATGGAATTTAACGATAAGATAGGCAATTGGGAATCAGAGGCGCAACCGGGTTTTAATATTTTTATAACGAGCTTAGGTATGCAGGCGATGATCTTTTTGGGCGAGATGGCAAATCCTATAACGAACGAGACAAAAATTGAGCTGCCTCGCGCAAAGTATCTTATCGAGACGATAACGATGATCAGGGATAAGACTAAAGGCAACCTGTCCGATGAAGAGAATAGATTAATCGATGATATGTTATATACTCTAAGACTTAAATATGCGGAGAAGGTGAAGTGACGATACTTAGCATAATATTTTTAATCTTAGCATTTACATTTGTCTTGATCGCATTGTATTTGTTCAAGGAAGTGCGCAGGCTTCCCAAAGATATTTCCACCAGCGTAACGGAAGCTTTACAAGTGACTACTGGCGCAATCGGCGATATAAATCGCAGTATTGGCGAGTTGGGGTTGAGGGCAGCACAGCTTGAGGAGTTCGGAAAGGCAATAAATGAGATCGGAGGCCTTTTAAGGCCGCCTCAAATTAGGGGAATGACAGGCGAGGTCCTTCTTGAAAAGATATTATCCGATATGCTGCCCGCCGGCATATATGAGATGAAATATGCCTTCCAGTCCGGCGAACAGGTTGATGCCGTCATTAAATTTCGCGATTATATCTTGTCGATAGATTCAAAATTTCCTTTGGATAGCTTTAAGAGGATGCTCGACTGCGAAGCAGAAGATGACAAAAAGCGCTGTTATAAGGAATTCGTGCAGGCGGTAAAGAAACAGGTCGATAGCATTTCAAAAAAATATATTTTGCCCAATGAAAACACGTTTGAGTTCGCCTTTATGTACGTTCCTTCGGAGAGCGTATATTATGAGGCGGTCGTTAGGGACAAACAATACGACGAAGAAAATTTTTTGCTTTCTTATGCGATGAAGAAGGGGGTTTATATAGTATCGCCGGCCACATTATACCCCTATATTTCAACCATCATTCACGGACTGAAGGCGTTAAAGATAGAAGAAAACGCCAAGCAGATTTTGGCAAAGATAGGGGCATTGAAAAAAGATTTCGAGGAATTTAAGATAGATTTCGATGTGATCGGCAGCCACTTAAGCGACGCATATAAAAAATTTGTCTCTGAGGCTACAAAGAAACTATTAAGGATCGAGACGGATTTTTCGTCTTTGGAATTGCACAAGGACGAACCGCAGCCGAAAAAACCCCTTTAAAGAGAGGGATGCATTAGTTAGATGAGAGGAAGGATTTCATTATTTCTAAGGATAGGCGTTAGCCTTGTTTTTTTAGCTCTTCTATTTTGGGTTGGAAGAAAGAATTTTCCAGAAATCGCCAAAGTATTAAAAAGCGCAAATATATCCCTTTTTGTTTTGGCGGTACTTTTAAATATCATAGCCATTTTTATAATCGCCGTTAGGTTTAAGAAAATTCTTTCTGTGCAGGGGTTAAATTTGAATTTGAGGGAGGCGGTATATTTAAATTTTATTGGGCTTTTCTTCAACAATTTTCTTCCGACCTCAGTGGGCGGGGATTTGGTCAAAGCGTATTATGCGACGAGGAAGACGACTAAAAAGTTGGAAACCTTTTCATCCGTCTTTTTCGACAGGTTCTTCGGTCTTTTTTCCATTGGGCTCTTAGCTTTTCTCGGAATCATTTTTTTGAACAGGAGCATCAAGGATAAATCATTGTTATGGGGTTCTGTAATATTTTTGGCTTTAGTTTTCTCGATTTTTATTATTTTCCTAAACAAAAGATTAGCAAAAGCGGTGTTTTCCGGATTGCTGAATTTTCCTGTTTTTAGAGAGGGCTCGAGATTAAGAAGGATTTATAATGCGATTAATGCATATAAAGAGCACAAGGTCGTCATTGCGCAACTTATAGGCATCTCCTTGGTTGCTCAAATGATATCCGTAGCAGCGATATACGTTATAATAAAAAGCCTTTCTCAAGATATCTCGTTTCTATATTTGTTCCTAATAGTCCCCTTGGTTTCCGTTGCTTCAATGATGCCGTCGATAAATGGGCTTGGCATAAGAGAAGGCGCTTACGTCTATTTTTTAAGCGAGTTCATCAATAAGGAAAGCGCATTTGCGGTTTCCATCTTAATCTTTTTTGCGAACATTTTTATTACTAGTCTCATAGGCGGCATTCTTTATTTATTTACTGAGAAGATATATAAAAGCGCTTTAAGATAAAAGGAGGAGATCTATATGATAGATGAGGAATTATTGAAGATTTTGGCATGTCCGAAGTGCAAGTCCGACGTTGAATTAAAGGAGAATAAGATAATCTGTAAAAATCCTAATTGTGGTCTAAAATACCCGATTAGGGATGGCATACCCATAATGTTAATAGATGAGGCGGAGAAATAAGGTGAAGATACTGGTTATACACGGGCCGAATCTAAACCTATTGGGCGAACGTCAACCCGATATCTATGGCAAGTTCACCCTTGAAGAGATAAACAGCCAACTCAAAAAAATCGCAAAGAACGAAAAGGTAGATTTAGAGATCTTTCAGTCTAATCATGAGGGGGAAATTGTAGAGAAGATAGGCAAGGCGAAGGGAAAGGCGGATTGTTTATTGATAAATCCCGCAGCTTATACGCATACTTCAGTTGCCATAAGAGATGCGATTGAAGGCGTGGGGATTCCGACAGTAGAAGTTCATATCTCAAATATTTATGCCCGCGAAGAATTTCGTCATACCTCGCTAATTGCACCTGTTGCGGTAGGGCAGGTGTGCGGCTTCGGGATAAATAGTTATAAGTTAGGCCTTAAGGCTGCGATAGAGATCGCAAAAAAAGGTAAGGGATAAAGAATACTTCGGCGGACAGGCTCTATTTTGAAAATTAGAGGAATAGAACTGCCCGCCTTTTTACCCCTTGGGAATTATGAGGATCACAGTAGATAGTTTAATATCAAAGCGCATAGATAAAATTATAAGTCAATTTGACGAGGAGGGCATCGATGCGCTCCTCGTCACTAACCCTGCGAATGTGCGTTACTTAAGCGGTTTCCGAGGCAGTCAAGCCAGCCTCTATTTGGTGAAGGGCAAGAGATTTTTAATCACCGATTTCAGGTATGCGTTACAAGCGAAAAAAGAGGCCAAGGGTTTCAAGATTAAATTGGTAAACGGCTCATTCTTTGAATCGATCGGCGAATTAGCGAAGGTGTTAAAAACTGGGCGACTCGGATTCGAATATAAGCATCTTACTTACGGCGAGCACGACCAGATAAAAAGACAACTGGCAGGCATAGATTTTATGCCGACCTTTGGTCTCGTTGAGAAGTTTAGGCAGGTAAAAGATCCTTACGAAATAGGCCTGATAAAAGATTCGATTGCAATTTTAAAAAATGCGGTAAGTTACTTTAAGTCCATATTAAAACCGGGATTAACAGAAAGCGATTTAGCCGTAGAGATGGAACATTTCATTAAGGCAACCAGCGGCGAGAGGAGTTCATTTGAAGTCATCATTGCCTCGGCAAACAATTCTGCGTTTCCGCACGCCAAACCGACCAGACGTAAAGTTAAATCTAACGATATGGTTTTATTGGACTTAGGCATTAATTACAATGGGTATAATTCCGACTTGACACGCATATTCTTTTTGGGTAAAATAACCAACAAAGCCAAGAAGATTTATAATATTGTAAAAGAAGCTCAAAGGCGCTGCCTAAAATCAATTCAACCGGGGATAAGAATATCGAAGATCGATTGGATCGCGAGGGATTTTATTAACAAGAAGGGATTCGGAAATTATTTCGGGCACGCCTTAGGTCACGGCATAGGGCTTGAAGTTCACGAAGAGCCCCCCATATCACATAAGAATCACGCCATATTAAAACCTGGAATGGTCTTTACGATTGAACCAGCCATTTATTTACCTAATTGGGGTGGAATAAGATTAGAGGATATGGTTCTGGTTACACCAAAAGGATGTGAGATATTGACGGATGATATCGACAAATGAGTTTCGAAACGGCTTGACCATAAAATTAGAAAACCAATTGTGTCAAATTATAGAATTTCAGCATGTGAAACCCGGGAAGGGTGGGGCTTTCGTTCGGACAAAACTTCGCAGTTTAAGCACAGGGAACATCCTTGAAAAGACTTTTCGTGCCGGTGAGAAGGTTGAGGAGGCATTTATTGAATACAAGAAACTCCAATATCTTTATTCCTCAGGCGACGAGCACCATTTTATGGACCAGGAGACCTTCGAACAGTTTCAGTTAAGCGGTGAGCAGCTCGCAGATGTCGTCCATTACTTAAAAGAGAATATGATTGTTACCGCGTCGTTCTACGAAGGCAAATTAATCAATGTTGAACCACCTATATTCGTTGGGCTCAAAGTTATTGAAGCCGAACCCGGTTTAAAAGGCGATACTGCAAAGAGCGGCACAAAGTCGGTAAAATTAGAGACAGGATACGTTATTCAAGCGCCATTATTTATTGAAAAAGATGATATAATAAAAATCGATACCCGCACAGGTAAATACGTGGAGAGAGTTTAATTTTAAAATTAGCTTAAGCGACAAGGGGGAATAATATGAACCTTAAAGAACTTAAAGAGATGATAAACTTAATGAACGAAAATAACCTCGTTGAGATCGAGATCGAGCGTGAAGGCCTAAGAATTAGGATTAAGAAAGGAATTTCAGGCATTCCTCAGATAACCGAAGAGAGGTTGATTGGACCTTCTCAAATAGCACCTGCTGCAGCACCGACTAAAGAAGCTGAGGCTCCAACGATAAAACGAGTTGAAATAAAAGCCCCCATGGTCGGCACATTTTATAGAGCCCCTTCGCCTGAAGCTCCGTCTTTTATCGAAGTCGGCGATGAGATAGAACTTGGCCAAGTAATTTGCATAATTGAGGCTATGAAGTTAATGAACGAGATAAAAGCGGAGGTCAAAGGCAAGGTAGCTGAGATACTTGTTGAAAATGCGCAACCGGTTGAATATGGTCAGGTGCTCTTTTTGATCGAACCCATACCATAACAGATGTTTTCTAAGGTATTAATCGCAAATAGAGGTGAAATCGCCCTTCGAATCATAAGGGCTTGTAAGGAACTTGGCATAAGGACGGTTGCGGTCTATTCGCAAGCCGATAGCGAATCGTTGCACGTAAAATTTGCGGATGAAGCGATTTGTATCGGTGGCCCTTCGCCACAAAGCAGTTATCTTAACATCCCCAGCATCATTAGCGCAGCGGAGATAACCGATGTTGAAGCGATACATCCGGGCTATGGTTTCTTAGCCGAAAACGCACATTTTGCTGAAATCTGTGAATCTTGCCAGATTAAATTTATCGGCCCGCCTCCTGAAGCCATGCGCCTGATGGGCGATAAGATGGCGGCTAAGGAGACGATGAGAAAGGCAGGACTACCGATAATCCCTGGAAGTATGGCCGTAATAAAAAATAAGGAGGAAGCGCTAAAGACCGCCCATAGGATAAGGTACCCCGTTATTATTAAAGCCGTTGCTGGAGGCGGGGGGCGCGGCATGCGAATTGCACACAACGACGTTAGGTTAATCAGCGCACTTATGACTTGTCAAGCAGAAGCGGAAGCCGCTTTTGGCAATCCCGATGTTTATATAGAAAAATATATTAGCAATCCTCGACATATTGAATTTCAGATAATAGCAGATAAGTACGGACATATCGTTCATCTCGGCGAAAGGGATTGCACCATACAAAGGCGACATCAAAAATTGCTCGAGGAATCTCCTTCTCCTGCAGTGGATCAAAAACTAAGGAAGAAGATGGGAGATGTGGCAGTTCGTGGTGCGAAGTCGGCTAATTACTCTAATGTTGGAACAATAGAATTCCTCTTAGATGAGAATGGAAATTTCTATTTTATGGAAATGAATACCCGAATACAAGTTGAGCATCCCGTAACTGAGATGGTGACGAATATAGATTTGATAAAGGAACAGATAAAAATCACCGCCGGTGAAAGATTATCCTTCGACCAGGACGACGTTAAAATTAACGGAGCAGCGATCGAATGCCGAATTAATGCTGAAGACCCTGATAACGGCTTTATGCCTTGTCCGGGAAAGATCTCTTTTTGCCATATGCCGGGCGGACTTGGCGTCCGCGTTGATTCTCATGTATATCATGGTTATGAGATAACGCCTCATTACGATTCCATGATAGCTAAACTTATTACACATGGTAAAAACCGTGCGGAGGCAATCCAGATTATGCAACGGGCTTTATCGGAATTTACGATTGAGCCGATAAAGACGACGATAGAATTTCATAAGCGCGTGATTGCGGATCCAGAGTTTTTGCGTGGGCAGATAACGACTGAGTTCGTCTCAAAATTTTTGGGAGAGAGGGAGGCTACACAATGAAAATTTTAAGCAAAATTAGCATGCTATTTTTCTTGGTTTTGTTTATTTCCGTGGGATTATTTTTAGTCGCCGTTGGCCTTAAACTTATTCCAAGCGAGTCCATATTAAATGCGCTCGATTATATTTACGCCGCAAGGGATTTAAGGATAGGCATCTTCGGCGTGGGGGCTTTGTTGATCTTCATTTCGGTCGCCGCATATCAATTTACCATTGTACGCATACATCAGCAGAAGAACATAGCTTTTAATAATCCAGACGGACAAGTTTCGATTTCTTTGTCGGCCATCGAGGAATTTATAAGGCGAATCGGTTCTTCGCTTCCTGAAGTTAAAGATTTAAAAGCCGATTGCATAGCTACTAAGAAGGGGATAGATATCTCGACGAAGATAATATTTTGGTCGGATACAAATATTCCAGAGGTGACGGAAAAGATTCAAAGCCTAATCAAAACTCGGGTTCAAGAAATGTTGGGAATTGATGAGCCGATTATCGTGAAAGTCCATGTGACGAAAATAGCGAACCGCGAGGAGGCAAAGATATCTAAAAAAGGAAAAGAGAAGGAGGATGCAAGCATTCCGTTTCGCGGGATGGAATATAGAAATGATTGATATTCTTTCAACGAGGAGGCGAAATAAGATGAAGAGGATAGGCATTTTGACGGGAGGAGGAGACTGCCCAGGTATAAATCCGGTGATTAGAGCAGTTGTAAGAAAGGCATTCCTTGAAGGCATTGAAGTGCTCGGCATAAGATTTGGTTGGGAAGGTTTAATAGAAGATGATGTTATGCCTTTAGATTTACGTTCCGTATCCGGAATCTTGCCAAAAGGCGGCACGATTTTAGGAACGTCTCGAACCAATCCCTACAAAAAGGAAGGGGATTTAAAACTGTTAAAAGAAAATTACAATAAACATCAATTATATGCGTTAATAGCAGTCGGCGGCGAAGATACTCTGGGCGTCGCTAATAGATTAGCAAAAGAGGGTTTGAAAATAGTTGGCGTTCCAAAAACTATAGATAACGACCTCTCTGAGACCGATTATACCTTTGGTTTCGATACGGCAATAAATATCGTCACCGATTGTTTAGATAGATTGCATACCACTGCCGAAAGCCATAATAGGATTATGGTGGCTGAGGTAATGGGGCGCCATGCTGGTTGGATTGCAGTTCATGCCGGAATTGCAGGCGGAGCGGATGTTATATTGATCCCTGAAGTCCCGATTGACGTAGATGAAGTATGTAATGTGATAAAGAAACGCCACGAACGAGGCAAAAATTTCTCAATCGTAGTTGTTGCAGAAGGTGCAAAATTTAAAGAAGGACAAGAGGTTCTGATGACCGAAAAATTGGATGAGTTCGGCCACATTAGATTAGGTGGAATCGGTCAAGTCCTCGGAGAACTGATTGAGAAGAAAACAGGCTATGAGACTCGAGTGACAGTCTTAGGTCATATACAACGCGGCGGTTCTCCGACAGCATTCGATAGGGTCTTAGGCACTAGGTTCGGCATTAAAGCGATTGAGTTGGTCAAAGATGGAAAGTTCGCAGAGATGGTCTGCCTTCAAGGAAATAAGATTATTTCCGTTCCGATAGAGAAGGCGGTCGGTAAATTGAAAACGGTTGATATGGACCTATATGAAATAGCAAAGGTATTTTTTGGATAAAATGAAAGACAAAATAAAAGACATAATCGAAGAGAGTATCGGCGTAAAAAAAGATGTAATAAAATCGCAACTGGATGCCATAGAGAAGGCGACGAGCGCTATTATATCGACGCTAAGGGTTCGAGGAAAGGTGATTCTGTTTGGCAACGGTGGCAGTGCCGCCGACAGCCAGCACATCGCAGCCGAATTGGTTGGAAAATTTTTGAAGGAAAGAAAAGCTCTACCGGCAATTGCCCTGACGACAAATACTTCAATTTTAACTGCGATCGGCAACGACTATTCATACGCTCAAACATTTGCGCGTCAACTGGATGCCCTGGCAGAAAAAAAGGATATCGCAATAGGGATCTCTACAAGCGGCAAAGCCGCAAATGTTATAGAGGCAATAGAATTAGCAAACAGAAAAGGCATAACTACGATTGCGTTGACTGGTGGCGATGGTGGAGGACTGGCTAAGATCGCTAAAATATCGATTATCGTTCCTTCCGAAGTTACCCCAAGGATTCAGGAGGCCCACATTACAATCGGTCATATCATCTGCCAACTGGTAGAGGATGAGCTATTTTAATTAGGGTAGACTTCCGTCAAATGAGCAAAGATAAAATCGTATCTCTTCCTAAACTTAAGGCGTTAGCCTCGAAACTGAAAGCTAAGAAGAAAAAGATCGTGTTTACCAACGGATGTTTTGACCTCATCCACGTAGGGCATATAAAATATCTTGAAAAGGCCAAGGCGCTCGGAGATATTCTCATCGTCGGAATAAATAGCGATTCCTCGATGCGAAAGATAAAGGGGCCGGGGCGGCCGATTATAGAACAAAGCGATAGAGCTAAGATTATCGCTGGGTTAGAGTCAGTCGATTACGCCTGCATATTTAACGAAACCTCGCCCCATAAGTTGATAAAAGCCATCGGCCCAAATGTGTTGGTTAAAGGTGCGGATTGGGAATTAAATAAAATAGTCGGCGCCAATTTTGTTAAATCCTACGGCGGCAAAACGACGACGATCCCCTTTATAAAAGGAAGGTCTACATCGGGCATAATACGTAGGATAATAAACTCGTTTAAATGAAACAAAAGATATATAGGATAATAGATGCGAATCTTAATAGGTCTCGGGAGGGATTGAGGGTTTGCGAGGAGATAGCGAGGTTTGTTCTCGATGACAGAACGCTTACGAAGGAATTTAAAACCCTCCGCCACAGGATAACAAATTCCATCCGATATTATCCGGCTCAAGTAAAGGATATCATTTCGACACGCGATTCAGAGAAGGACGTAGGAAGGGCGAGAAATCCGTTGGAAAGCAAAAGGTATGATTGGAAGGAAATTTCACTTGCGAATTTAGAACGGGTTAAGGAATCATTGAGAGTTTTAGAAGAATTCTCGAAACTTATCGATAAAAAAATCGCAGATAGGTTTAAGAGGTTTCGATTTAAGGCATATGATATCGAAAAGAAGCTGACCGCGAGGTTTTAAAGGCGTTGAGGGATTTCAAGCTCTATGTAATTGTCGATAGAAAAACCTGCGGCGAACGAAGCGTGATATACGTTGTGAAAGAAGCGATAGCTGGCGGGGCGGATGTAATACAACTGCGCGATAAAAATGCAACCGCAAAAGAGTTGATAAAAGTTGGTCGCCCCATACGGCAATTAACCCGTAAAGCGAAGGTTTTATTTATCATAAATGATAGGCTTAAGATAGCTAAGGCGGTTGATGCCGACGGCGTTCATTTAGGACAAGATGATTCGCCGATTAAAGTAGCGCGCTCAATCTTAGGTAGAAATAAAATAATTGGTTTATCTACCCACTCCCTTTCGCAGGCTAAGGAAGCGCAAAAGAACGGTGCGGATTACATCGGTGTTGGCCCAATTTTTGCTACCCCCACTAAGCCGGAATATAAAGCTGTCGGCTTAGATTTAATTAAAAAGGTAAAGCGCGTGATTAAAATACCATTTGTTGCCATCGGTGGAATAGATACGTCGAACATCGATGAAATTCTATCAGCAGGAGCAAATCGCGTCGCTGTTGTCCGAGCTGTTTGCGGTGCGAAAAATATTAGACGTGCTGCAAGCTTTTTAAAGAGGAAGCTTCAAAAAAGATGACCCAATTAGAATATGCAAGAAAAGGCATAGCAACGCCCCAGATAAAATACGTAGCGAAATCCGAAGGTTTAGCGCTTAAAGAGTTGTTTAAAAAAATTGCTCAGGGCAAGGTTGTAATACCATGCAATCGCCTTAGAAGGAAGACCAAACTATGCGGAATCGGTGAAGGCCTAAGGACAAAAATAAACGCCAATATCGGGACTTCGCCGGATTTCGCAAATATAAAGATTGAACTTAAGAAATTGAAAGTTGCGATCGAAAATGGCGCAGATACGGTTATGGACCTTTCAACAGGGGGAGATTTGAAAAAGATACGAAATGCAATTTTAAAAGCTTCATCAGTGCCTGTTGGCACGGTCCCGATTTATGAAGTTGCTGTAAATGCGGTTCGAAGGAAGAAGGCGATACCTTACGTTACCGAAGATGAGATATTTACTACGATAGAGGAACAGGCAAAAGAGGGCGTAGATTTCTTTACCGTCCATTGCGGCGTTACTATGGAAACAGTCGAACGCCTTAAAAAGGAGGGAAGGATTGCGGACGTCGTAAGCAGAGGAGGCGCAATTTTAATAGAGTGGATGGTCCATAACGGAAAAGAAAATCCGCTCTATGTCGAATTCGATAGGATTTTAGAGATCGCTAAAAAATATGATGTGACTTTAAGTTTAGGGGATGGAATGAGGCCCGGTTCCATTGCCGATGCGACGGATAGGGCGCAAATTCAAGAATTGCTTTTATTAGGCGAATTAACGAAAATCGCTTGGCAAGCGGGCGTCCAGGTTATAATCGAAGGTCCTGGCCATGTGCCATTAAATCAAATTGAGCCCAATGTGTTGTTAGAAAAAAGGGTCTGTCACGGTGCGCCATTTTACGTCTTAGGCCCTCTGGTTACAGATGTAGCTCCTGGTTATGACCATATTACATCCGCAATCGGCGGCGCTTTGGCGGCTGCTTATGGCGCTGATTTTTTATGCTATGTGACACCTTCTGAGCATTTGGGTCTGCCTTCTGTTTCCGACGTTAAAATGGGAGTTATTTCGGCGAGGATAGCTGCTCACGCCGCTGATATCGCAAAGGATGTCAAAGGCGCAATAGATTGGGATATTTCAATGTCCATCGCGCGAAAGAAAAGGGATTGGGAAAAACAATTTAAGCTTGCAATAGATTCAAAACTTCCCCGCGAATATAGAAAACGTTTACGCCCTAGCGCTAAAGATGTATGCACGATGTGCAGCCAGTATTGTTCGATGAAACTCGCAGACGAATATCTAAGATAAGATGTCATTACTAGTCGTCGGTTCCATAGCTTTAGATTCCGTAAATACGCCCTTCGGCAAAGTCGAGGAGACGCTTGGTGGTTCCGCCGTATATTTCTCATATGCCGCAAGTTTTTTCGATTCGATTCGATTGGTTGGCATCGTCGGTTTAGATTTTCCGAAAGAACACATCAACCTGTTAAAGATGAGAGGAATAGATTTAAAAGGCCTTACGGTAGATGATGGAAGGACGTTTAGGTGGAGAGGCGAATATGGATACGATTTAAATATTGCAAAGACAATTTATACGCATCTAAATGTCTTCGCGCATTTTAAACCCACCATCCCAATTGATTATCACCGGACCAAATATGTTTTTTTGGCGAATATAGACCCGAATTTGCAGAGTGATGTCTTAAGGCAAGTAGATAGCCCCGACCTAATTGCATGCGATACTATGAATTATTGGATTGAGAATAAACATGCCGCGCTAAAGAGGTTACTGAAAAATGTCCATATATTCTTTGCTAATGACCAGGAGGCGCGCGAATTTTCAGGAGAACATAATTTGCTTAAAGCTTCGAGATATATATTTTCTTGCGGCCCTAAAATTGTTATAATAAAGAAAGGCGAACACGGCGTACTGTGCACTTCTCGTGATTATCTGTTTTCTTATCCCGCCTACATTTTGGAAGACCCCTTTGACCCAACCGGAGCAGGCGATACCTTTGCCGGCGGATTTATGGGATATTTAAGTAAAGCGAAAAAGCTAAACGAGATGATATTGCGTAAAGCTGCTGCTTACGGTACAATTTTAGCGTCTTATGTTGTTGAAGATTTTAGCATAAATCGTTTGTTACGTTTGAAATCAACGGATATAAGAAGCAGATATAAAAAGTTTAAGAAATTAATGCATCTTTGAGATTTAGGCCAGGGAAGGTTTAGGTGCGGGTGTAGTTCAGTTGGTAGAACGTCAGCTTCCCAAGCTGAATATCGCGGGTTCGAGTCCCGTCACCCGCTCCATGGGACTCGAAAAGAGCGAGAGTCAAAAAGGATGTTTTATCGAATAATAATTTATTCATCTGTTTTGTTTTTGATTTTAGGGGGTTGCGCCAGGGCGCCGATCGTATCACCGCCAAAAGAGATTGCGCCGCCCGTTAGAGCAGAACCAGGCATATACCATAAGGTAGCTAAGGGCGAGACCTTGTGGCGCATCTCAAAAATATACGGCGTAGAACTAGAAAAGGTAGTCGCCGCAAATAGGATCAGCAATGCCGAACGCATTATGACCGGACAGGAGATTTTCATCCCACGGGCGACTAAACCTATCGAGACGAAATTATCACCATCAGGCGCTTATATAAAGGAAGATTTTGTTTGGCCGGTTAAAGGCAAAGTAGTTTTATATTTTGGAGAGCAAAGAGGGACTTCGGCAAATAAAGGCATAGATATTAAAGCGAGAGAGGGGACAGAAGTTATCGCCTCGCGCAGCGGCAAAGTTATATTTACCGACGACAAAGTAAAAGGTTATGGTAAAACCGTAATACTAGACCACGGCGATGAATTGCAAACGCTATACGCTCATAATTCAGAGATCTTGGTTAAAATAGGAGACGACGTAAGGCAGTTTACTTCGATTGCTAAGGTGGGTTCGACCGGCAGAGCGAAGGCGCCTTATTTACATTTCGAAATTAGGAAGAGGCATCAGCCTCAAAATCCACTCCATTATTTACCGTAAGTGATTTTAAGGCCTAATAATGTTCTTAGATCCAGCGATAGGAAGTAATTTTTTCGATAGGCAAGATATTTTGGACTTATTGAAGAAGCGCGTCAATAGTTTGCGCTATGGTTACCGGCAAAATATCGCTATTATCGGCCCCCCTTATTACGGTAAAACCTCCATAATCTTCCGCTTTATAAACGACATCCAATTTAAGGATGTCGTCCCGATATATATCGATGTAAAACCGCAGGGATTTTTGAATTTTGCGGAAAAATTTATTTCTGCACTACTTTTTCAATATCTAAGGGTTATTGAATATAAGATAGAGGATGCCAAAGAATTGATTCCGATCGCAAACGATAGGATGCCAAAGACAACAAAGGCCATCAAGGAGATCGAGGCGCTTATCAAAAGTGACGATGTCTCAAACGCATACACTGCACTTTTCGAGTTGCCAGCGATAGCGTATGCAGAGACGAACCTACGGCCAATAATAATTATGGACGAATTCCATAGGATTGAGGATTTTGGGATTGAGGATGCTTTTTCAACTTTAGGCAAATATATAATGTTCCAGAAAGATACCATGTATATTGTGGCCTCATCTTATACAAACCTCGCAAAGAAAATCCTCTCTGAGAAACTCTCGTTATTATTTGGCAATTTCGAGATTTATGAACTCGGGACCTTCGATGTTAAGACCGCTTTCGATTTCATCGATTTTAAACTTAGGGAGAAGAAACTACCAAAGGAGCTGAATAGCTTTTTAGTTGCGTTTACGGATGGTCACCCATTTTATCTGGATTGCATCCTGCTTAAACTGAAAGAATATCTTAATTCAGCGTCACAAGATGGCCATATAGAAGTTATGACGAAAACATTTGCGGAACTTCTTTTTGATTCAAAGGGGATTTTAAACCAACATTTCGCAATTTCTATTTCAGATTTAGAAAAAATAGATCAACGCTACGCCTCAGTCTTACTTTCGATATCGAACGGTAATAGAAGGGCCCAATCGATATGCGCATCGTTACATTTAAAGCCGAATGAGTTAAGGCCTATATTACAGGAGCTTGTAAACTTCGGATGGGCATTAAAATACGGCGTATTTTATGTTATTCGAGATAAGGTCTTTGAATTTTGGTTAAAAAATGTCCATCAAAGTAAAGAATGCCGCTTGGACGTGTATTACGAATCAAAAATATCGAGATTTAAAGTAGAGCTTAAAAATTATATCGAGGAATTTTTAAATGTGTCCAAACAAAATCACATTCAAACGCTAGTAGAATTATTAAGTTCCTTCAACAGAGAGCTTATCCTGTTAGATAAAAGGTATTTTGTTTTCCCTAGCTTTAAGAGGTCTTTTGTCCACGACGCCGATGTTCGAGGGACTTCCTATCTCGTTTTATCGAGCGATAAATGTGAGTGGGCTTTTTTAATAAGCCTGCAACCCTTGACGGATGACCGCGTAACGGATTTTCTAAAGTACTGTCGGAAACATAAAAGAACGCTTAAACGGAAGATTATAATTTCGCCGTGCGAAATGGATGCGAACACAAAATTGCTCGCCAAAGAGGCAAAGGCCTGGATTTGGACATTAAGGGAATTGAATGAACTGCTTGACATCGCCGGAAAGCAGAGGCTGATCCTGCCTGATTTAGGGAAGGCAGGATCAGTTAAAACAGAGCTTTTTGATGTCCATCATTTGGAGTCGGCTTAAGATAAGATGAAGATCGGTGTTATTGCTGATACGCATATCCCCGCAACCGCTAAGGATATGCCTAAGGTTATATATGACGAATTCAAAGACGTTGACTTAATAATTCATGCAGGCGATTTTGCGGAACTAGATTTTTTTAAAAAACTGAACGATTTTAAGAAGACGATCGCTGTATATGGAAATATGGATTCCGATGAAGTCGTTGACCTCCTTAAGGCAAAAGAGATAATCGAAGCAGGAAATTTTCGAATAGGGCTCGTCCATGGTTGGGGAGCGCCTCATGGGTTAACGGAGCGAATGGAGGCGGAATTTAAAGACGAAAAGGTATGTTGCATAATCTTTGGGCACTCTCACCGTCCGATGAACGAAACTAAAAATGGGGTATTATTTTTCAATCCCGGCAGCCCTACCGATAAAATATTCGCGCCTTATAATTCGTACGGCCTACTTGAAGTAGCCGATAAGATAACAGGCAAGATCATCAAGTTATAGAAGGGGTTTAAAATGGATAAACTCTGGGCACCATGGAGGTCTAAATATATAACGCAAGTAAAGTCGATAAAGGGATGCATCTTTTGTTCTAAGCCGAGAGCGAAAACAGACAAGTTAAACTATATAATCTCTCGAAGGCGCCATTCGTTTTCGATGCTTAATATCTATCCTTATAACAATGGTCATATAATGATCGCCCCCTATAGACATGTGAAAGATTTTAGTAAATTAAACGATGAAGAAATACTTGACCTGTTCGTTCTTTTAAAGAAGTCACAAGAGGTTATCTCAAAGGCTTTAAAGCCGGATGGGTTTAATATCGGGATAAACGTAGGAAGGGCTGCCGGCGCCGGTTATAGAGAGCATTTACATATCCATATAGTTCCGCGATGGGTGGGGGATGTCAATTTCATGCCAGTATTTGCTTCGACAAAAGTAATCTCAGAATCTTTGGATGACCTGTATTCAAAATTAAAAAGATGCTTAAACGCCAAGAGATAGAAGAATTAGAACTTAAGATATTAGCTCCATATGCTATGAAGGCAAAGGATTCAAAGGGAAGAGTCCATAAGGAAGAGGAGCATCCTTACAGGAGTTGTTATCAGAGGGATAGGGACAGAATTATTCATTCAACCGCGTTTCGACGGCTTGAATATAAAACCCAAGTTTTCGTAAATCACGAAGGCGATTACTATCGCACACGCCTTACCCATACTCTTGAGGTTACGCAGATTGCTATTTCAATCGCTCGAGCTCTTAGGTTAAATGCAGACCTGGTGGAAGCCATAGCGCTTTCCCATGACATCGGCCATCCCCCATTCGGCCATTCCGGAGAGGACGAACTACATGAACTGATGAAGGACCACGGCGGATTTGACCATAATCTTCAAGGCCTTAGAGTTGTAGATATTTTGGAGGAAAGATACCCTGATTTTAAGGGGCTGAACTTAACTTGGGAAGTGAGGGAAGGGATTAATAAACATACAACGCCATTTGACCATCCCAATAGGATGGTGGAATTAGAGCCCGAAAAATCTTCAACCCTAGAGGCCCAGGTCGTTGATTTAGCGGATGAGATCGCCTATGACAATCATGATTTAGACGATGGCATAACATCGGGATTGATTAAAGAGGAGCAGCTGCATGAAATTCCACTGTGGAAACAGATGCATGATATGATAAACAGCATCCATCCGAATTTGAAGGGCGAGATAAGGAAATATCAGATTATAAGGGCACTTATAAATAGAGAGGTAACAGACCTCATCACGGAATCCGAAGATAGAATAAGAAAATTTGGCATAAAAACATCAGAAGATGCAAGGAAGATACCCGAACGAATCATTGCGTTTTCGCCGAGGTTGATAGAGGAGAGGGTGCCGCTTAAAAAATTTCTACTCGAAAATTTATACATGCATCATAAGGTTATAAGGATGGCGGATAAATCGCGCAGGTTCATTCGGGAGCTTTTCGACGTATATTTATCTAAACCCGAACAACTGCCGCCTACAAGCAGACAGCGTTTAAGCCTCGAAGAGCCACGCCGAATAATTTGTGATTACATCGCCGGCATGACCGATCGGTACGCGTTAGACGAATATATAAAGTTATTTAACCCCTACGAAAGGATATAATATGGTTGATTCGACTTCGAATAAGGTCAAATTGAATTTCGAAAACGTAACAATTTACATTTCTTTAAATGACTCTCGAACGGCACATGCGATTTTAGGATGTTTACCATTCGAATCGAAGGCCTCAACATGGGGAGACGAAATATATTTTGAAACCCCAGCCAAAACGAAGTTGCAAGCTGGCGTGACAGAGGTTAAAAAAGGCGATGTAGGTTACTGGCCCACCGGAAGGGCATTGTGTCTATTTTTCGGTCCCACGCCCATGAGCAAGGGCGAAAAGATAATTCCAGCTAGCGCCGTTGATATCATCGGTAAAGTTGAAGGGAATTTAAGCGCGCTTAAGAATATAAGTGACGGCGAAGAAGTCAAATGCGAAGCCGTTTAATTTACATCCTGCTTTTCCTATTTATATTTATAGCCCTTTTATTCTCGCCTTTAACTTCCTATCTATTCAAGGACTTCATAATTTCGAAGTTGGAGAAGGCGCTTGATATGAATATCGTGCTTGGCAAAACCCAACTTAAATTTCCATCGAAACTTATCATATCTGATATTAAAGCCGTAGATAAATCTGGGCCGGCCTTCGTCGCAGGTAATGCTGATTTTCAACTCGATGTATCAAAGATCATTAAGCGGAGAATAGCACTAAATTGTAATTTTCAAAACGTCGGGCTTAAGTCCGGGTTGTGTAATTCCATAAACAATATACTAAAACCGCTCGGCGTACCGCCCCAGGATACCTACATTTTTAACGACATGAAGGGGAAGATAGTCATGGGAAACGGAGTTTTTGCAATCGACGATTTAAATGCGAAAGGCCCTGATTTTAAATTCACAGGAAATTTTTCGCGCACGAATAATAAAGAGGTCAATTACGACATCGAATTTAATATAAATAAGCGAATCGTGTCTGTTAGCGAAGAACAAAAGGCACCCTTTTTAACAGATGAAAATTTTTTGATAGATGAGGATGGAGACGGCTGGTATACAGTTAAACTTTTGATGAAAAGGAAGCCGCATCAACCTCCTTATATATTTTTTTCAACAGGCGGTGTAAAATTGCAAGTTAAGCCATATGAGCAATAAAATTCTTCAGGATCTAAATCCCGAACAGCTTGTAGCGGTAACAACAGTCGGTGGCCCTATATTAATAGTTGCCGGAGCAGGTACAGGCAAGACCAGGGTCATAACGCATCGGCTTGCGCATCTAATCGACCGCTATTCCCTAAGTCCGTCGCAGGTATTGGCAGTGACGTTTTCTAAAAAGGCTGCTTCAGAGATGTTAGATAGAGTGGAGTCATTAATAGAGGAATATAAGGATGAGATGTGGGTGATGACCTTCCATTCATTCTGTCATAGGATTTTAAGGGATTGGGGATTTGAGATAGGCCTACCTTCAAAGTTTCGGCTCTTGGATCGAATAGAGCAGTGGATCTTCTTTAAAAAGATACTCGGTGATTTAGGTCTTAAATATCATTTTAAACTTGCAGACCCAACGGATTGTATATATGGTTTCCTGAGATTTATAGGAAGGGCAAAGGACGAATTCATTTTCCCCGATGAGTATGCAGCCTATGCGAAGGCGAACGAAGATGAAACTGAGCGTAAAAAGCAGATGGAGATAGCAAGGGTCTATAAGACATATCAGGAAAAGATGCAGGGTGCAGGTTGTTTAGATTTTGGGGATTTAATATTAAATGCAATTCGGCTCTTTAAAACGCATCCCGATATATTGGATAGGTACCGGAAGCAATTTCGACATATCCTCGTGGATGAATTCCAAGATACAAATATTGCGCAGATAGAGTTGGTCGCTTTATTAGCGAGCGAAGAAAGGAACATCTGCGCCGTAGGGGATGACGATCAGGCTATATATAGGTTTAGAGGAGCTTCTTACGCTAGTTTCCTGAAGTTCAGAGAGAAGTTTCCCGACGTAAAATCCCTACGGCTCACCCAAAATTACCGCTCCACCAAAAAAATATTAGAGGTCGCAGGCAGGCTAATAAAGCACAACGATCCAGATAGATACGACCCCGGAAAAGAACTTTGGACAGAGAATTCTGCTGGCGCAGGCATTGAATTAATAAATGTCTTGAATTATTCTCAAGAGGCGATGATGGTTGTAAATAAAATAAAATCCGTTTATGCTGCGTTGCCAGAGGAAGAGCGCTCTTATTCGAACTTTGCGATTTTATATAGGGCGCACGCTCATAGAAACGAAGCGATAAAGAGGCTGGTTGCGGAGAAGATCCCCCATATCGTAATCGGCGGCTTAAGCCTATTTGAGCAAGATGAGATTAAAGATATAATTTCGTACTTACGCCTTATAGATAATCCAAAGGATTCCTTAAGTGCCTTTAGGGTATGTTCCATACCTTATTATGGCATCGACCTTGCTGAGATAGTCAAATTGAATACGTGCGCTAAGGATTCCGAAATTTCATTATACGATGCTTTAGATAAATTGAACCAAATTGACATAAGCGAAGATACTAAGTCCAAGTTATCGGCGATTAAACAGACCTTAGTCGAATTAATACATACAGCTCAAAAAGACGATCTAAGCGAGGTCATCAATAAATTATTCGACCGCACGCGATATCTTTTGAATTTGACATCGAGTTTAGAAGAAGAAAATGTAACAAAGATTTTGAATATAGCGCGATTTCAAAGGTTCATCAACGGTTATTTAGAAGAACACGAAGACCACACCTTAAGTTCATTTTTGGAATATCTAAACTCCTATATAGAGGCGGGTGGGAGCTTGGAGGGCGATGAGCTCATCGAGGGAGCGGAAGGCGTGCAGCTTATGACCATCCATCAAGCGAAGGGGTTGGAGTTCAAATATGTTTTCGTCATTGGCTTGGTCCAAAATCGCTTTCCGACGAGAAAAAGGCCCGAGCAGATATATTTCCCTGAGGAGTTGATGAAGGAGAAATTGCCAAAAGGAGATTACCACACCCAAGAGGAACGTCGTCTATGTTATGTCTCGATGACGAGGGCGAAGGAAAAATTGTATCTGTCTTTTATGGATAAGCCCTACCAGAAAGCTTCGAGGTTTATCAACGACGTTATAAAACCAAAAGATAAAGCTATAGATTTGATCGATGGAGGCAAGTTAGAGAAGGATGTGATAGATGTACTTGACATTGGGCTGACTACCTCTGACATCACAAAATTTAGATATCAGCAAAGGATTTGGGATATAATCAGCACTTTTATAAAAAAGCTAAACAAGGATGTGGTTCCAGAATGCCTGAAGAAATTAGAAGTTGAATTATATAAGATATGCGAAGAAGCAAAAGTGGTTACAGGCCTAAGCGTGCCTGCTCTATTGGGAACAACCCATATAACAATTCCTAAGGCATTAAGATTAAGTTACACCCAAATTTATACTTACGAAACTTGTCCTCTCAAATACAAATTCGCTTACATTTATAATATTCCGGGCAAACCCAGTGCCGCTAGACAATTTGGTACGGATATCCATAATGTTTTAAAGGAATTTTACGATAGATGTAAAGGTGGTGTAATTCTGACGTTCGACGAGTTGCTCAAACTATTTGAGAAACATTGGACGCCGACAGGCTATCCGAATAAGGTTCAGGCAGGTTCTTACAAGGTAGAGGGAGAGCGAATCCTAAAGGAGTTTTACAAAAACAACGAAGGAAAATTTAAAGCACCGCTTTATGTGGAAGAGGAATTTCTATTTAAAATTGGCGAACACGGATTAAAGGGATACATAGATCGCATAGACCCGTTGCCCGATGGCACGGTCGAAATTATAGACTATAAAACGGGGGGACTCAAAGAGAATTCTAACTCCAGCAAAAGTCAGATGCAGTTAGACATTTATGCAATCGCGACTGAGAAAGTATTGAAGTTACGCCCAAGCAAATTGAGCTTATATTATTTGAAGACAAACGAAATCGTCTCCAAAATCCGTAACGAAGATGATATGAATGCTGTGATGAACACAATAGAAGCAGATATCAAAAAAATTGTTGAGAAGAATTTTGAACCAAGGCCTGGATTTATTTGTACTTGGTGCGATTATCCGATCGTTTGCCCCGCGTATAAAAAGATATAAATACATTATATTATACAATTCATATTGTACAACCTTTGGGCCGTGGTCTATTGACAATAATGTGAATATATGGTAAATTTCTTTTAAGATGGCAAAGAAGCGTGCAAACATTACAGTAAAAGATATTGCAAAACGTGCGGGGGTAGCAGACTCTGTTGTTTCATTAGTGATGAATGAGGCCAAAAAAGTCTCTCCCGAGATAAGGGAGAAGATTCTGCGCGTTGCGGGGGAAATGGGTTATCAGCCGGATTTGGTTATGCGGAGCTTGATAAGTAAGCCGTCTCCTTCCGTGGCAGTGGTATTTCCAGAACATCAGCGGTTTTTTACGACAACGTATTTTATGTTGTTAATAGACGGAATCCAAAACGCTTGCAAGAAATATAATCGCCCACTGACGTTGTTCAGCTTAGATCAGATTAAGGGCGAATCTTATTATCAAGTTTATAAAAAGTGGCCCGTCAATTTGATGGTGATTATAAATGTAGATTACACCCGGGACATCTCTAAAGATGTTCAAGACTTGAAGAATAGTAATATATATTTTTCTATTATCACAAAATATCTTGGCAAGGAAAAGGTAAATACTGTATGTGTCGACAACTATGAAGGCGTGAGGCTTGCTTTAGAGCATTTTGTTAGTTTGGGCCATAGAAGAATAGGATTTATTAGCGGCCACGCAAACTCAATTGACAGCCAAGAAAGATTAGAGGCATTCAAATTCCTTTCGCAAAAGTTAAACTTAGATTACGAAGAGGGTTTGATTGCCTACGGGGAGTTCGATGTCGAAAGCGCTGAAAGAGAGGTTCATAAATTGTTAAATCTCGAAAAAATGCCGACCGCAATTTTTGCAGCCAGTGACTATATGGCAATTGGAGCGATGCGCGCCATAAAGTTAAGGGGTTTATCGATTCCAAAAGATATCGCTTTGGTGGGATTTGATGATACATTGGAAGCAAGCACTATTTCGCCTGCCTTAACGACGGTTAAGCAGCCATTATTAGAAATGGGTGCAGCAGCTGTCGATTTAGCTGTACGGTCAATGAATAATCCAGGATTAGAACCGCAGACCTTAGTTTTTAAACCAAATCTTGTTGTGCGAGAATCTTGCGGGCATGGTCGATGAGCATATCGCGAATATTCAGTCGATGCTCACCTAACCGTCGATCTTAAAAAATTTTTGCATTTTTATTTTAACTATGGTATAATTTTTAGGTGCGGAGTTTATAGATGTCACCGATGAACCCTCAAAAGCAACAAGAGTTATTTGAGGAATTTATAATTAGGGAAAAAAGAAAAGGTAGATTCCTCGGAGCCTTTAGGTTTAGAAAGCCGCTTTTTCCGCAACATAAACTGAATATTTCTGTTTCCTACGAAGCTTTCATAATCGGTTTAATCGGTTTGGTTCTGATTATTAGCATCATCTTTTCATTGGGTGTCGAAAGGGGTAGAAATTTAGAGCTTGCTAAAGGCTCTTATAAGGATATACAACCGCAGGTTGGGACTAAAGTTAAGGAACCTCAAATCCAGCCCACGGAGAAACCCATAGAGGTAGAGGCCCAAAAACAGCCTGAAACTAAACCTTCGGAACAAAAAATCAAAAAGGTGGTTCCGGTTCCAACCGAAGAGAAGCCGTTTACAATTCAAGTCGCGTCGTTTAAAACACGTACTTTAGCGGAAAAGGAATTGGAGCACCTTAAAAATAGCGGATATTCTTCGGACGTGTTGAAGAAGGGAAGTTTCTTTATCGTTTGTGTCGGCACTTATGAAAAAAAAGAATTGGCACAGCAGACCCTTAGGGATTTAACGCGAATATATAAGGATTGTTACGTCAGAAGACGTTAACAAGAGAGGAGATTATAGTCAATGTCAATTCACCCGAGTTTACGAACATCGAAGGGCAAAGGTCATAGATCTGTATTCAAGAGATTCGAGCGGATGAAGATGTTATCGGAGAAAGATAAATGGCATGAGGGAGAATCCGTCTTTGGCCTGCCTAAAGTGAAATCTATCAAAATCAGAGTTAAAAAAGGGAAGGCCGCAGAGGCAAAAGTCGCAACCGAAGCTGCTGCGACACCAACCGCAGAAACGACGCAGGCAGCTCCAACTACAACCCAAGCCGCAGCAAACCTTAAGGCAACTCCCACCAAGAAAGAAAAACCAGAACAAACGAAAGAAAAGGAAACCAAGTGAGGTTATTTTTTTATGCCAGGTTTATATTTACGATGATGTGCCTGGCATTTTTATTTGTTCCTAGTCATGCGGTCGAAAGCACCGTAGGAGGCGAGTCTTTTGCCGGTATTATCACCGGCAATCGAGTCAACGTCAGAGCTGGGGATGATACATCTTTTGAGGTAATTTGCCAATTGAATGAAGGCGATGAGGTTAAGGTCTTAGGACAAACTAAGATGTGGTGTAAGGTTGAACTTCCAAAGAAAGCGTTGGTCTATATCCGTAAGTCAAATGTTGAAAGAAAAAATAAAACGGCAGTTGTCAAGGAAGATAGATCTAATATTAGGGCAGCAGCGACCCAGTCTTCAACCATTGTAGGACGGTTAAATAAAGGCGCAAGCGTAAAGATCATAAAAGAATATCTCGATTGGTATGAGATAGAAGTGCCGCAGGGTACCTTTGGGTGGATTCGCTCAGATTATGTGAGAGATAGGACAAAAGCAGGGCCGAGGAAGACCGATTCGCTTAGAGATAAGTTGGCGCAGTTGGACGAGGCATACGCGCTGGAGTTAAAGAAGCCATTACGGCAGATCGAACTGAAAGGGATATTGGAAGAATACCAAGAATTTATTTCCCAATTTCAAGGCTCAGATGAAGCACAAGAGGCGGCTAAAAAGATAGCTGAAATTAAGTTGAAGATTGCCGAATTGGAGCATCTAAAAGCCAAGGAAGAATACGAAGCAAAGTTGAAGGGCATATCATCGCCCAGGCCGGGCGAGCAACCCCTTACAACCGGAATAATTGAGGATGTGGGAATGATCTATGGCAGGCCGAGCCGATTTAAATTAGTAAAAGATGGTAAGTCAGTCAGCTACCTTACCAGCAAAAAGGTCGATTTAAATAAATATGTAAATTTAGAAATGAATGTGTGGGGCGTTAAAAAGGAATATAAATCAGGGATGCCGTTAATCGAAGTCGATGCTGTTCAGATGATTCAATCTAAAAAGTAAGGAGGTGAAAAGTAGGAGTAATGGCAGAAGAAATTACCGGCGTAGTGAAGTGGTTCTCCAATCAAAAGGGTTACGGCTTCATTACGAGAGAAAATGGCGGTAAGGATGTGTTCGTTCATCATGCAGCTGTTGTAGGTGAAGGATATAAGACCTTGGCAGAAGGCCAAAGGGTCAAGTTCCAAATAGTTCACACTGAGAAGGGCGATCAGGCATCCAACGTAGTTAAATTATAAACGCGCGTTTATAATTTAGCAACACATAAGGCCCGAAAGGACTTGCGGCTTTTTGGGCCTTTATTTTTCGTGCTTGACTTTTTAGCGACGGTATTTTATACTTAAGCAAAACGTGGGGCAATAAGATGAGCACGATGACCGTTCGTTTAAGAAAACGAAGCTACAAGATCGTTATAGAAAAAGACCTTAACAAATTGCCTCTCAAATTGAAGGTCCTCAATCCAGGCACAGACGCCATAGTTGTAACAAACCCTGTCATTAACTCATTATTCGGCAATAGGTTACGAAAATGCCTTACGAAAGCCGGCTTAAGGGTTAAAGTTGCAATCGTGCCGGATTCGGAGAAGGCGAAGTCGCTAAAAGAGGCGATAAAACTCTTGCGTTTACTCTCAAAAGTTGATGGCATAAGAAAAAGGCTTTGTGTCGTTGCATTCGGAGGTGGAGTTGTAGGGGATTTGGCTGGTTTCGCCGCTTCAATATATAAACGCGGAATACCATACATCCAGGTTCCAACGACGTTACTTGCGCAGGTCGATTCCGCAATTGGAGGAAAAACTGCTGTGGATTTACCAACGGGAAAGAATTTGGTCGGCTCTTTTTATCAGCCGAAGTTAGTTTATATAGATATATCGTTCATTAAAAGTCTATCTAAGAGAGATTTTGCCTCGGGCATAGCGGAGGTAATAAAATATAGCGTCATAAAGGATGGACGGCTGTTCGATTACCTCAAGGCCAATCGAAATGCGATTTTAAGACGGGAAGAGAATCGCCTTTTTGAAATCGTAAGAAGATGTGCGAAGATAAAAGCGGATGTCGTCTCCGAAGATGAAAGAGAGGAAAAGGCGATACGGACCACATTAAATTTTGGTCATACGGTTGGTCATGCTATAGAAGCGGCAGTAGGATATTCTGATATTTATACTCATGGAGAGGCAATAGCGATAGGTATGATCGTTGCCTCGCGAATTTCAAATCGAATGGGTTATCTTTCCAAAAGTGACCTGTCAAGGGTTGAGGAGATGATAGGATGCCTTGGCTTACCAACGGCGTTGAAAAGGATAAGCATCGAAAGAATCTTTAAGGCCCTAGCCTACGACAAAAAATTCATTCATGGCGTAACCCGATTCGTCCTGCCCATTAAAATCGGAAAGGTCATCATAAAGGAAAGGGTATCCGAACCTTTAATTCGTAGAGAATTGAATAGGTTGACTATTTAAACCTCGATGAAAAAGATAGTCATTCAAACTCGCTCTAAAACCGGCCTTTTAGATATAACCGATGAGGTCGAAAAGGCGGTAAGGGAAAGCAAGATAAAGGATGGGATTTGTATAATATTTGCTCCACACACAACGGCAGCCCTTACGATCAACGAAAATGCCGACCCATCTATTAGGGAAGATATATTAGCCGAGTTAAATAGATTAGTCCCTTTTAACGGAAGATACCGCCATATGGAAGGTAATGCCGCTGCCCACATTAAGTCGTCGATAGTCGGATGTTCAAAATCGATAATCGTCGGAAACAGCCGCCTGTCGTTAGGGACTTGGCAAGGTATTTACTTCTGTGAGTTCGATGGGCCTCGCCAAAGAGAAATATGGATCAAGATAATACCTTCAAATGATGGATAGGGTTAGGTTAACGGTCCTCAAAAATTTTCAGCGTCTAATTCGTTATAGATTTAGAAACAATAATCTATTAAATCAAGCGTTGACCCACAGGTCTTACGCCTACGAACATCCGGGGACAAAAGTGGCAGACAATGAACGGTTAGAATTTTTAGGAGACGCAATATTGGGTTTGGCAATAAGCAACTATATTTATGAACATTTTCCTAATTATCAAGAAGGTGATATGACACAACTTAAGTCGACGCTCGTAAGCAGAAACACTTTAGCAAATCTTGCTCGAAAACTCGGAATCGGAAAGCCCCTTTTATTAGGAAAGGGTGAGGCTGCAGGCGGAGGCGCCGAACAACCGAGCAATCTCGTCGGCGCGTTTGAGGCAATCATCGGGGCAACTTATCTCGACGGCGGATTTAAAAGGGCATATAAATTTATCGGATCGCAATTTAAGGACGAGCTGAAAAAGGCTTTAGAAAATGGGGCGAAAAAAGATTATAAGACCATCTTGCAGGAATATACATTGAAGAGATATAAATTGACGCCGTCTTATAGCGTCATATCAGAAGCCGGCCCTGAGCACAAAAAACATTTTGAAGTGGCTGTATTTTTTGGAAACGAAATCCGAGGCAAAGGAAAAGGGAAAAATAAAAAATCAGCAGAACAGGACGCCGCTTACGATGCGCTATCAAAAATGGGTTTACTTGACAAATTAGGATAGGAGCAGTAAAATCAAATCGTTAAAATACGAAAGGGGGGATGGGCGGTGGCTAATGAAGAGAAGTTAGAGGAGATAGGTAAAATTACTGGCTTTTTTACAAAGGTGGGGGCCGCGATAATTGATATTACTGGTGGATCCCTTAAAGTAGGTGAGACTGTTCGAATAAAAGGACATACGACTGACTTCGAGCAGGTGGTTGAGTCTATGCAAATAGAGCATCAGCTCGTCCAAGAGGCAAAGAACGGACAGACGATAGGGCTAAAAGTAAAAGATAGAGTAAGGCGCCACGATACGGTTTACAAAGTCATAGCTTAAAAGAGATGGAGATAAGACGTTTTAACCTTAAGGATGAAAGCCAGGTTAAGAAGCTTATTACCGATATCCTTAAGGACGAATTTGCTGTAGATCAAAAGGCGTATCCTCCTTCCGATTTAGATTCGATATCAAATGTGTACGGGGGAAAAAGAGAGGCATTTTTCGTCGGAGAGGAGTCCGGAAAGGTAATCGGCACAATCGCTGTAAAAGAGGAATCCAGAAAGGTCGCTATCTTAAGGCGGCTTTTCGTAAACCCAAATTATAGGGGAAAAGGTTACGGCCTCTCTTTAATTGATATGACATTAGATTTTTGTAGAGAGAAAGGCTACCACGAGGTCATCTTTCATTCATCTGCGAGAATGAAAGCCGCTATCGGCCTTTGTTTGAAGAGGGGTTTCGTCGAGAAACAAAGGTTAAATTTAGACGGAGTTGACATAATAAGGTTTACTTTAGTCCTTTAAGGTACTATCTTATGCGAATACATTCTGTCAATTTAAGGGTTCGCTACCAAGAGACAGATCAAATGGGCGTAGTTTATTATGCCAACTATTATGTATGGTTCGAAGTTGCGCGGACTGAATATTTTAGGAGCCTTGGCTTTCCATATCGCAATCTGGAGAAGGACGGCATATATTTGGTAGCGGTAAATTCCTCTTGTCAATATAAACAGCCGGCGCATTACGACGATCAAATTACCGTAAAGTCGCGGATTTCATCGATAAAAAATACCAGCTTTATTTTCGAATACGAAGTTGAAAGGGACAAGGATATCTTGGCTGTGGGCAAGACAGTTCACGTTTTCATAAATAGAAAAAGCAAGCCCGTAAAGATTCCCGCAAAGGTAAGAGAACTTATCGAAAGGCAGATTTAAAAATGTTCTGGAAGAAATCCAAAGGGAAAGAGGAGCGGTTAAAGGCGCTCTCCGAAAAGGAGATACAAAAACAGCTGTACGGCGAATATCTAGGCAAAGGTGATGCAGGAGTTGAAGTCATGGATTCCTCGGCTATCGTCGAACATAAAGAGGAACGCCCTATAGAGGAAAAATATGACTCGAAGATAAGGAAAGGACTTAGCAAAGAACTGGATAGTTTAAAGGCCGAATTTAAGCACCTTAAGGAGGAGGTAAACAGGCTTAAGAAACAAAAGGAAGCATTAGAGCACGCAGGGGCAAGTTTTAAGTTGCCGTTCTTAAAAACACAGCATCTCGTTATAATCGGTTCGGTAGTTGTTTTATCGGCGATTGTCCTCGTATCCGTCTTCGCAATAAGATTTATGGTTACAAAGGTCTCCGCCAAAAAACCTAAAATAGTCGAAACCGTAGCAGTGCCTTCAAAGGTTTATACAATCCAAGTTTATACCACATCCAAAAGAGATGATGCGGATAAAGCAATCCAACTTTTGTTATCGAAAGGATTTCCCGCGACCGCAAAGGAAGTTAAATCCCCGTCTGGTAAAACTCAATATGCAATTTTCGTCGGAGAATATTCAAGCAAAAAGCAAGCGAACGACGTGCTTGGGGGTTTAAGGAAGGAAAAGCAATTCAAAGATTCTTTCGTGCGGACGAAGAAGTAGGTTTAACGGACTTTTAGGACGAAAATCTCGCCGGAAGATTCGTTTAATAACTCTACGTGGTCACTATAAATTTTCACCACTTTTGCGCCCTTTATCGATTGACCCTCTTCAACTATTTTATCCTCGATAATAGCAGTTGGTTTGCCGAACCCATATACTATGCCGCTTAGGCGAAGCTTAGGGTTGAGGGGTTTAAGGTTGAAGATAGTAACGGGCACAGGCCCCCGTTTAGGAATTGGCTGAGGCGGCGTATAGCCTTCTACCGCTAGATTTGCTGCCGCTGTTGGTTTTAGGTTATGGGTTTCGATTTTTGACTTAAGGGGCTTTTTGGCGGAGTAATCGCGTTCTTTAAATATAAAGGAAAACAAAAGCCCCGCACACAAAATCGTCACCGCAACAATAAAGGCAGGCCTACTTAAATGCAAATCGTCGGTTTTTGGCGTCTGAACTTCTGGGCTTTTCAATTCTGGTCTTGATATGTCCTTTGTCATTTCAGCGTTAACATCAACTTCCCTTTTATTGACTTTTTTTAATGCTTCCAAAATAATGCTCATATTTTTACATACCCCTCAATTTCCTCGATAGAGCGCTTTATCATTTCCAGAGATATAGTTTTGGTTTCGAGCACAAATCCAAGGAGCAGCGCCTTATCGCATACTATATTAATTAACCTCGGTATCCCGCCCGAATAATCGTATATTTCATTTATAGCATCTGGCTCAAAGTGGATATTTCCGTCAGAACCAGCGATGTGTAGACGATGGTAAATGTAATCATCGACCTCCTCCTTGTCCAACGGTAGGATATGATATTTCACGACGATCCTCTGCCTTAGCTGTTCAAGCTCAGGCGAATCCAATTTCGTTTTTAAATCTGGCTGGCCGACCAAAACTATCTGGATTAGCTTATCTTTGTCTGTCTCGAGGTTTGATAATAGCCTTATCTGTTCTAGTTGTGCTGCTTTTAGATTTTGGGCCTCATCTATGATCAACACTACATTATAGCCTAACCTTAATTGTTCGATTAGAAATCTATTCAATTCTGAGAGGATATTTATCTTGGTTTTAGGTCTTACTTGAATGCCAAAATCGATTACTATAGCTAATAGGAGTTGAACCTCTGGCAGGTTGGAGTTGAATATAAAGGCGGTCTTCGTTTTTTTGTCCAGCTGATTTAAGAGCGCCCGACAGAGGGTAGTTTTCCCAGTTCCGATTTCGCCTGTGATTTCAAGAAAACCTTTTCGCTCTTTTATGCCGTAGATTAAATGGTCAAATGCCTCACGGTGTTTTTTGCTGAAAAAAAGAAAATTTGGGTCGGCTGTAACATTGAATGGTTTTTCTTTAAGGCCGAAGAAACTTTTATACACGGCGAGGAGCCTCCTTAACCCCTACCCTTAAGGTAGATACGCCTTAGGTATAAAGGGTGGAATTTTCAAAAATCACATTTCTATTTTAGCATTTAAACGTATCTTTGTCAAAAAAAATTTATATTGTAAGGTGCCGTTTATGTAGTATAATATAACTAAAGTTAAAGCGGTTAAAAAATGGTCTGGAGCGGAATCGACAAGAGGAATTTCCGAAGGGCTTCCTTCGAATGTATTATTACAGTCAAAAAGACGGGGACTTCTCTTGTTTTTCACACGCAT
>JBDRDF010000014.1:0-12836 GCA_043821025.1 Candidatus Omnitrophota bacterium | reverse complement strand
AAAACCTATCCAAAATTTATATGGCAACTCAGTTAGCGATTTGCGTATATCCAATTCTATTGCCACCGCTATTTATGTCACTTGGGCGTGCCCAACACGCAACTTTTGCGCACTCCTTCGCTGTGGAAATGTCATTTTCGTTTCTGCCGATAGTAGCCGGATTTATCGGCGGACTTCAATTTCCGCTTGCGAATAAAATTTGTTTGGGACAAGAAGAATTTACCGGCAAGACCGCCGGCTTTCTTTACGGTGTGGATTTAGTTGGCGCATGCTTAGGAGCGCTGGTGGCAAGCGCGATTTTAATCCCTATAATTGGAATAAATGCCGCATGTTACCTAACATCTCTTATGAATGCCTTAGTGTTTTTGCTACTTTTTTTGTCTTATCGTAGATGGGAACGCTTGGGATAAGGGTTTAATTTTCTCTTTCGAGAACGTAATCGGCGATGCCGCAGAACGTCTTCTTTAAGGTCCTATCACAGCCGCCCAGCTTCTTTTTTGCCAATCTTATATAATGCAAAGCGACGTTCTTCGAGCGAACTATCGCACCGGAATTTAGTGCTTCTTCCTTTAGTATCCGATGAGTGGTATTTCCGCCGAGGGCAATTAATTCTACAATTCTCCTTCTATGTTTCTTATTCGCATTTTTTAGCAAGTAAATGATGGGCAAAGTTAATTTTCCCTTATCCATATCTTGCCAAAGTGGTTTTCCTAACCTGCCTTCGTTGCCAGTTAAATCCAAACAATCATCGACTATCTGAAAAGCCAAACCCAAATTCAATCCATAGGCCTTAAGCCAGCTTACCTTATCCTTCGATGTGCGTCCAAGCACCCCGCCAACTGCGCAGCAATCCGATATTAAATATGCGCTCTTCTTTTTAATTATATCTAGATATTCGTCTTCGCAAATCTCAAAATTATAAGCGTTGGACAACTGCGTCATTTCGCCCTCGCACATCATCCTTGCGGTCTTAGAGAAAATGGATAATATCTTTGGCTCATTTAATTTGGAGATGATGTTGAAAGCTTTGGACAACAGATAATCTCCAGCGATGACCGATATGGCATTACCCCATTTGGAATTTGTCGTTTTGCGATTGCGCCTTAATGTTGCCTCATCGATTATATCGTCGTGGATTAAAGTTGCTGTGTGGATTAATTCTATTGATACGCCGACGGGAATCACTTTATCCAAATTGCCATTGCCGCCGACCTTTGCTGAAAGAAGGACAAGCGTTGGCCTGAAGAATTTACCATGTGCATTCGAGATATATTTACCTATTCCTTTAATCGGCTCTGACTGCGCCTTAAGTTCGGCCGCGTATCTTTTTTTAACGACGGCCAGTTCCTTCTCAATCGGAGAAATTATCTCTTTCAATTCCATTTTGAGTCGCCTATAAATTTTATCTTATCTTTTAGCCCTAAGGAAACTGCGGATTTAATCACGCCCCCTTTATCGCTTATTATCACTGCCTCAACATCGGGCAGGCTCTCAACCAAATTCATCCCTTCCTCATGGCCTAAAACAAATATAGCAGTCGCCAGTCCGTCTGCGGTAGTCGTATCTTTCGCTACAATTGTTACGCTCGCAGGAACATCGACCTTTGGATAACCCGTTCGCGGGTCAATTATATGTGAATATCTTTTTCCTCGGATTATATTATAATTCTCATAATCTCCGGAGGTAGCAACTGCGCAATCCGTGACCTCTAATACCGCGATAACCTTTTTCTTCTTCCGCGGATGCTGTATTGCTATCCTCCATAAATTTTTATCTGGCTTTATCCCCAAACAATAAAGATCTCCTCCTGCTTCGACCAAAGCAGATTTTATCCCGCATGATTTTAATCTACCGATCGCCCTATCGACGGCATAGCCCTTCGCAATGCCGCCCAAATCGATTTTAACGCCGTCTACGTTTTTGGTAACGTAATTTTTTGGCCTAAGCGTAATCTTCTTACGCCCGATGCGCTTTAGTACCTTTGCCAATTCATCGTGGGTCGGCCCGTTATCTATGCTGCTGTTGCTATAAAATCCCCAGAGCTCCATAAGCGGCAGAACTGTTATATCGAACGCTCCCTTTGATAAAGCGCTGATTTCCTGCGAGCGACGAAGCACCTCCATAGTTTCCTCGCTTACCTTTATGTCCTCACCGGCCTTGAGCTTATTTATCTTGCTAATATCAGAACTCTCTCTATAATTGCTCATTAACATATCTATGCGCTTTGCTTCATTAAATGCTTCATCAACCGCTTTTTTGATTGCTGACCTACTTATATTTAAGTCGTAAACAGAAATAGTGACGTTTGTGCCCATAACCGATTCGGTGCGGGAATAAAAGGTTGGTTTTGCACAACCGAAAGTTAAGCTGAGGACTAAAAAAAGAAAAATTAAAAATCCGAATTTAAAATATTGGGATGCTTTCATTCTATTTCTACGCTAAAATCGGAGATCAGCCTGCGAGTTTGGAGTAAAACCTCGCTTCTTTATCTGAGATGTTAGGTCTGTTCTTGTTTCGGAAAGCGTCTTTAATTACTTTGAATGGGAATTTTGAAAAGGCCAAGACGATGACTAACAAAATATTCCCTTTAAGAAATTGCCTGCGTGTTAAACCGAATTTGAGATCATCTTCCATCTTATAACTCCCATCTTCCTGGTATCTTATGCCCGCAGAATTTACACTTTCCATCAACTATATTATATTCTAACACAGAATAGCCCACGCGCCTGACCAATAATTTCCCATCTTTTGGGCAATATGTGTTATTCCCTTCGTGGCCGGGGACGTTGCCGACATAAGTATAATGGACGCCCTTAGCGCGCGCCATCTGCCAAGCCATATCTAATGTCTTCTCAGGGGTCGGGGGCAGATTCTTCAGCTGATATTGCGGCCAAAACCTTGAAAAATGTAACGGCACTTCTGGACCAACGTTATCCAAAACCCAATCGATAAGTTTGGCAATATCCTCTTCTTTATCATTTAGCGTGGGAACTATCAAGTTCGTAATCTCGACCCAAACCCCTTTTTGCCTCATAATCTTTATGCACCTCTGAACAGGCGCTAACGTCCCAAAACACACATCCCTATAATATTTTTCGGTTATGCCTTTCAAATCCACATTTGCGCCGTCTATCAATGGGCACAGTTCCAACAATGGTTCGGTTTCGATATACCCTGCGGTAACCACAATATTTTTTATTCCTTTTTGGTGGGCGATCCTACATGTATCGAACATATATTCGTAACACACAACTGGCTCTGTATATGTATATGCTATCGTTTTGCATTTATGTTCCAAAGCATATCTCACTACCTCCTCAGGCGGCAAATCATAATTTTTGGTCTTCTCCGGCTCAACTTGGGATATCTGCCAATTCTGACAGAACCTGCAGTGAAGATTGCAACCCGCTGTTGCTATAGAAAACGAGGCGCTTTTAGGATACATGTGGAATATCGGCTTCTTCTCAATCGGGTCCACGTGAACGGCGCAGGGTTTTCCGTAGACGAGAGACGTCAACTTGCCGCCTATGTTCATTCTTGCTCTGCAATTGCCCCTTTCGCCTTCGCGTAACTGGCATCCTCTCGGGCACAAATAACATTTAACCGTCTTTGTCTCGGCCATATCTATTTTGTATCCAACGCCTTGTAAAATTTTGCTTCTGTAGGAACTAGCCCCGCATCTTCTATCGCCTTTAAAACCGCCTTCGCATCAACTTCCCGATATCGATATTGAGGAGTAAGTGCAGTCTTTATGTTTTCACCGATAATCACTATCGTGAGCACTACTGCGACAACTATAGCAACGTTCAAAAATATGCTTTTCTTTCCCTCTGGCATTTTAATTTTGTATCCTTTTATCTTTTAGTCAATTTTATAACCCTCTCCGGGCAGACGCGGCTACACTCAAGACATGAAATGCATCTGGAGTAATCAAACCTTAACTTTTCTTCGGGAGATCTGTCTTTAAGTTCGCTTAGATATTGTATCGCTTCGGTTGGGCAAGCTGTTACGCAAGACCCACAACCTATACATCCACTGGATGCCTTCACCTTATAAATTCCGATTTTGCTCAACCACCCAAATATCACTCCGACGGCACATAGGTATTTACAGAAAAAACGGCAATTAAAAAATGATGCGATACCGATCGTCGTTAAATAAATCCACGCTACCAAAGTGCCGGTTCTGGTAAATAAGGTACTAAACGGTTCAAAATTGGAGACGTTGGGGTCATTCAACGCAATTGTCGTTATACCAACAAAGAATAAAATGCCTAATCTTACGTCGCCAAATCTCCTCTTTACATCGCGCGAGACCCTTGCTTCGCCTTTTATACAGCCCTTGGCCAATTCCTGTGCTGCTCCGAAAGGACAGACCCAACCACAAAAAAATCCAACAACAATAAAACTAAGAATTAAAGATAGCGCCAACGTCAAATACCAAATAAAGCCATAAGATAATGGCGGTAACTTTCCTAAAACTGTGCTTGCAAAAGTCATGGTAGGGATGTAGTTATTAGCTAAAAAACCCATGAAGACCATCGTGACAAAAAGCGCGAATTTTCTTAAACGGCGTTTTTTGACTATGATCGAGGTAATGCCAAGAATAAAAACGCCGATGGTCAGATATATATTTGGATTCTTAAATTGCTTCCAGAAAGATGGCTTATATTCCTTTAACTTCTCTGCTAACTTCATAGTCGCAATAAAATTCTGAATGGATTTTCTAACGGAACGTGCAATCGCCTCGGACGTGATAGTCGCTCCAGTTATTCCGTCTAAGCCATAACCTAATTTAAAATCGTCGTAAATGGATTTCCCTTTAAATTGAGCAATAAATTCTGGCAGGGATTTAACGTACGAAGAGGTCTCGGTATGCTCCAATATCTTTACGCCTGTTATTTTGCCATTTAAATCTATGCCGACAACGGCTTTTATAGGGCCTGAATATCCCCCCTCTTCTGGGGCTAAATCTGTTGTTAAGAAAGCGTATCCTATAACACGTCTATCGTGCGCTGTTCTACTTCCCTTATAACCTGCATAATGCGGCGGATCGCTTAATTTACCTAAGAAGAAATCAGCTTGTGGAAGGACTTCTCTTAGGGACTCGGTTTCGTTTATTAAATACTTCGGTCCGAACCTTAAAAATAGATTTGAACAAATTGCAACCGCGATTCCAAATACAATTATGTACTTCGAAATATTCGACATAACCGATTTGAAGTCATCCGCTTAAACCTAAAACTCGGGCTACTGCCTCGCCGATTAAAGCAGGGCTCTTCGAAACAACAACCCCCGCTTCGCGCAAGGCCCTTATCTTCTCTTCTGCTGTGCCTATTCCTTCCGTAACGATGGCGCCGGAATGTCCCATCTTCCTCTCCGGCGGCGCAGTTCGGCCTGCAACGAAACCGACGACGGGCTTCGTCATCTTCTCCTTTATGTACTTCGCGGCCTCCTCTTCCTCTGTGCCGCCAATTTCGCCTATTATCACAACTGCTTGCGTCTCGCTATCGCGCTCAAGAAGTTCCAGAGCACCGACGAAGCCCATTCCCAAGACGAGGTCTGCACCTATGCTTAAACATGTGGATTGCCCTAATCCACGACGGGTAAGTTGCCAAACCGCGTCATAGGTCAACGTGCTGCTTCTTGAAACAACTCCAACATTTCCCCTCGTATAAATATATCCGGGCATTATCCCAACCTTACACTCACCAGGAGTAATTATTCCCGGACAATTGGGACCGATCATCAAAGATTTCTTTTCCTCCAAGTATTTCTTGACCTTCGAGATATCTTTATGCGGTATTCCCTCGGTAATTACAACTATCAATTCGAGTTCACTATCGGCGGCTTCCATAATCGCATCTAAAGCCCATTCGGCGGGAACAAATACACAGGAACAACTCGCCCCTGTTTTATCGACTGCTTCCTGAACTGTATTGAATATACGAATACCATCTAGTTTTTTGCCACCTTTATCCGGGGTGACACCGCCAACGACTTGCGTGCCATATTTTTTCATCTGTCGCGCATGAGTACTTCCTGCCTGACCCGTTACCCCCTGAACTATTACTCTCGTATCCCTGTTTACTAAAATGCTCATCTTCTTCTCGCCCTTGACTTGATTTTCCTAACAATTTTTATCCTTCTTGTCGTCGTTGCCTCAACAACCTTTTTCGCAGCATCTTCCATGTCCGATGCGGTTATTAAATTTACCTTAGCCCTTGAAAATAAATTTCTTCCCCTCTCAACGTTTGTCCCCTCGAGCCTTACGACAACCGGCACTTTTATTTTTACTTTCCTTGCCGCTTCAATTATGCCTTGAGCTATCGTATCGCATTTCATTATCCCGCCGAAGATATTTACTAAAATCGCCTTGACTCCTCTATCGGCAAGCAATATCTTAAATCCTTCCTTAACTTGTTCAACCGTTGCCCAACCGCCCACATCCAAAAAGTTCGCCGGTTCACCTCCATACAATTTTATTATATCCATCGTTGCCATAGCTAATCCTGCGCCGTTGACCATGCATCCGATATTCCCATCCAACGCAATGTAATTTAATCCGAGCTCTTTGGCTTGCCTCTGTAATCTATTTTCTTCGCTCCCATCCAGCAACTTCGCTAAGTCGGGGTGCCTAAATAAACTGTCGTCATCTATATCTATCTTGCAATCGATCGCTATCGTCCTTTTACCTCGGGTTAAACCCCATGGATTTATCTCGACCAGTAATAAGTCCGAATCAAAAAATGCCTTGACTAAATAGGAAATTTGTCTTGCAGCTTCCTCAGCCGCTTCTCCTTTTAAGCCCAATTTATATGTGATGCGGCGAGATTGGTATGGTAAGATCCCTGTAAACGGATTTATATCTTCTCTTATTATCGCCTTCGGTTTTACCTTTCTTAACTTTTTGATTTCAACTCCGCCTATACGCGAAGCCGATAAAATCGGAAGTCCCGAACCCCTGTCATATGTTATCCCCAAATAAAATTCTCTTACGGTCGGAACTGCTTCTTCAACGAGGACTTTTCTGACGAGCAGACCTTTAGGGCCTGTCTGAGCTGTTACCAGTCTCTTTCCTAAAATCTCTTTTGTCACCTCCTTAAGACGCAGTAAACCCGGCACAACTTTTATTCCGCCCGCCTCTGCCCTACCGCCAGCGTAAATCTGTGCCTTTATCACACACCTTCCCTTCTTCAATATTTTCCTATAAATAGAAGCGGCTTTTTTAACTGATGAGGCAACTGCGCCATTAGGCACGGCTATGCCATACTTTGATAACAACTCCTTAGCTTGGTGTTCGTAAATCTTCAATTTATCGGCCCTTAATTAAAATAGTTCCGGCAAAAATTCCTTAGTTTTTTCCAGCATCTCTTTATTAGATATTACTGTCGTCCTGCCTTTGGCATACTCCGAATCAACCCATTTTTTAATTGCGATTACGCCGGGTTGGTCTTTCTGAACCTTTTTGTTTTCCTCTAACATTAGGTGCAAATTTATCCATTTGGCTATACCAGCTGTGCCTGATTTGTCGTTAATGGCAACATCGACCTTCCTTTTAAGTAACTTTTCTGTATCAAATACTGTGTAGATCTCCTCATCCTTCATAAGTCCGTCCGCATGGATGCCGGCACTCGTAACATTGAAGTTCCTTCCAACAAACGGTTGATTATCAGGAATCTTATAGCCGATCTCTTTTTCAAAATATTCTGCGATTTCTGTTATTACAGTCGTATCGATATCGTCCTTTACGCCGCGAAGCGCCAAAAATTCCATAACCAACGCCTCTATCGGCGTGTTGCCCGTTCTCTCACCTATGCCTAAGAGCGCGCCGTTAGCCGCACAACATCCATAAAGCCAAGCGGTCGTGGCATTAATTAGCCCGTGATAAAAATCGTTGTGTCCATGCCATTCAAGGTGTTCTGGGGGAACATCTGCAAGGTTGACTAAACCGTAAACAATCCCTTTCACGCTCCTGGGAAGTGCAACGCCTGGATAGGTAATGCCGTAACCCATTGTATCGCAAGCCCTGATTTTTATCGGTATCTTCGCTTCCTTCGAAAGTTCCATCAATTCCTGGACGAAAGGCACAACGAATCCGTAGAAATCCGCTCGAGTTATATCCTCCAAATGGCACCTTGGAATAATCCCCATCTCAAGCGCTGATTTAACGATTCCCAAATATATATCCATCGCTTGTTTTCTTGTCTTCTTTAATTTCAAAAAGATATGATAATCCGAGGCGGACGTTAAGATGCCCGTCTCTTTAAGCCCTATCCCCTTAACCAATTTGAAATCCGATGGAACAGCCCTTATCCAACCTGTAATTTCAGGATATCTATAGCCGCGCTCCAAACACTTTCTAACCGCCTCTTTGTCTTTATCCGAATAAAGAAAAAATTCACACTGACGAATCAACCCGCGCGACCCGCCAAGCCTGTGCATCATATCATATAGTTCGACAATCTGTTTGACGGTAAACGGCGACAACGACTGTTGCCCGTCCCTAAAAGTCGTATCCGTAATCCAAATATCGTCTGGCGGATTCATAGGGACTATCCTGTGATTAAATACTATCTTGGGCACCTCGATATAACCGAATATCTCCCTAAAAAGGTTCGGCTCCGGCATATCCTGCAACTGGTACCTGTAGTATTCTTCCTCCAATGTGTTTGTTTTCTTATTAAATTTAATCTCGCCTTTTCTCATTTTAACTCATCCTTTTTTTAAAAAAATTTTTAAAGCAGTTCGAGCCCTTTCTTAACTTCTGCAGCGGACTTATGAAGTGCCGATAATTCCTCCTCGGAAAGCTTAAGTTCCACTATCTCTTCAATGCCGCGCTTGCCTAATTTCACCGGAACACCGCAATAGACATCTTTTAAACCGTATTCCCCGTCTAAATATGCGCTCGCCGGTAAAAGTTTTTTTCTGTCATTCAATACGGATTCCAGCATCTCGCATACAGCGCTCGAAGGCGCATAATAGGCGCTGCCTGTTTTAAGAAGCGAAACTATCTCCGCGCCGCCATCGCGAGTCCTTTTGATGATGCTATCGAGCTCTTCCTTCGGTAAAATTTCAGTTATTGGTTTACCTTTGACTTCCGTATATTTAACGAGCGGCACCATGGAATCGCCGTGTCCGCCTAAGACGAGCGTTTCTACATCGGTTGGAGAAACTTTTAACTTTTCTGCGATAAAAAATCTAAATCGCGCGGAATCTAAAACTCCCGCCATTCCAAAAACTTTTCTTTTATCGAATCCAGAAATTTTATAGGCGAGATAAGCCATTACATCTAAGGGATTGGTCGCCATAATTATTATAGATTCGGGGCAATATGTTTTTATCTTCTCGGTTATTCCTTTAACTATATTCGCATTTTGTGTTAATAAATCCTCGCGCGTCATACCCGGCTTTCGCGCAAGCCCCGCGGTCACTATAACAACTTTTGAGCCTTTTATTAAAGAGTAATCCGACCCACCAGCAATACTAAGGTCATAGCCCTCTAATGCCGCTGCTTCTCCTAAATCTAATGCCTTGCCTTGAGCTAACCCTTCGACGACATCAACTAAAACGCAATCTGCTAATCTGTGTTCTAAAATCCTTTGGGCGCAAGCACCACCAACCTGACCCGCTCCTATTACCGCAACCTTTATATTACTCAATTTTAAAATCACCGTGCTTTTTTATATGCTCAACCAATCCACCGTCACTTAAAATCTGTGTCATCGCTTTTGGCAGGGACGCGAATTTTAATTCGAAGTTTTTGGTTAAATTTACGATTACGCCTTTTTCTAAATCTATCTCTAATCTATCGCCTGCTGCTATTTTGTCAGTGTCGCATTCTATAACTGGCAAACCGATATTTATTGCGTTGCGAAAGAAGATTCGCGCAAAAGATTTAGCAAGAACGCAAGAGACGCCCGATAATTTAATTATAGTTGGGGCATGTTCCCGTGATGAGCCAAGTCCGAAATTCTTTCCTCCGACGACGAAGTCACCAGGCACTACCTTCTTGGCAAATTCAGGGTCGGCGTCTTCAAGGACATGCTTTGCAAGTTCCTTCAAATCGGAACGAAGGTGAAAATATCTTCCCGGTGCGATTAAATCGGTTGAGACATTATCACCGAACTTCCACGCCTTTCCATGTAATATCATCTTTTCTTAGGGGGGTCCGTTTCTTGCGGAGCCATTTCTCAAACTTGAGACCTGGCACTTTATGAAACGGACCCGAACCTCCTTGGGTCTGTAATCTCGCCTTTTATTGCCGAGACTGCTGCGGTCGCTGGCGAACATAAGTAAATAAATCCTTTGGGATTTCCCATCCTGCCTAAAAAATTCCTATTTGATGTCGACAGGCAATTTTCGCCGTCTCCCAAAATTCCGCCATGAACTCCGACACAAGCACCGCAACCCGGGGTCGTCACTGTAGCGCCGAAATCCAAAAACGTCTCCAACAAACCCTCTCTAGCAGCCCGTAAATAGACATCCTTCGAGGCAGGCGTTATTATCACTCGAGTATCGGGATTTCGTTTTTTCCCCCTCCAAATCTTTGCGACGACTCTCAAATCCTCTATTCTGCCATTTGTACAAGAGCCAATAAAGACCTGTTGGATTTTAATATTTCTAACCTTATCTATCGGCTTAGCATTATCAGCCGTGTGCGGCAGGGAAACCATGGGGCTCAATTTATTTGCGTCTATTTTAATCTCCCTTTCAAATTTTGCGTCCTTATCTGATTTTATCTCTTGATATTTATTTTCCCTTCCGTGTTCTTTTAGAAATGTCTTCGTAATTTTATCCGATGGGATTATCCCGGCCTTAGCCCCCGCCTCAACGACCATATTTGAAATTACAAATCTCTCAGACATCGGAAGCGTCTCAATTGCATCGCCCACAAATTCAAGGGCTCTATAAGTTGCACCCCCGGCTCCAAGAAGCCCAATCAAATATAACATAAGATCCTTTGCGTATACTCCTTTAGAAAATTTGCCATTTACAATTATCTTAAAAGTTCGCGGAACTCGAAACCAAGCCTTCCCGAGCCCTATAGCAACCGCAACATCTGTTGAGCCCATTCCGGTTGCAAAAGCTCCTAATGCTCCGCCTGTACAAGTATGCGAATCTGCTCCCACTAAAAGGTTTCCGGGTGAAGTAAACAACTCGCTCATCAATTGATGACAAACTCCTTCACCGATCTCAAACAGAAGACAGCCTGTTTGTTTTGCGAAATCCCTTAAAAGGATGTGGTCGTTTGAAAGCTCCTTTCTTGGCGATGGCGCCGCATGGTCTAAGAAGATAGCAACCCTCTTAGAATTTGCAACCTTTTCAATTCCAAGGAGTTGTAACTGCTTTATTGCTAATGGACCTGTGCCGTCCTGCAATAGGCATAGGTCTACCTTTGCGATTACAAAATCATCGGCCTTTGCTTCTTTACCGCAGTGTTCTGAGAGTATCTTTTCGGATATAGTTTTGCCCATTTTCTCGTATATATTAATAGAAGTTACCGTCACCGTCAAGGAAAATAAAAGCCCGGGTTTTGGTGTCCCGGGCTTTTTACCAAAGATATATCGTCTATCTATTTCTATTCAGACTTAAAATGCCTCCTTCGTCGCTTCGCCAGGGACCTTAACCACTCCCTCGGCTGCAGATGTCATTGTCTCGGCTACCCCCTTGACTGGACCCAAAATTACTTCATCGGTCTTCTGAACATCGCCAGTAAGAACGCTGCCGATATCCTTACCCTCTTGAGTTACCACATCTGTCCCTTTCTTAGTTGTATCGATGATGACTTCAGCGGACTCTTTAGTTGCACTTACCGGCCAATGGAATAGCCCTCTAAAGAATTTTACTACTTTGTTTGGCTCTTTCCGTTCTGCTGCTAAGGCAGGCCCAATTAAAACAGAAAATGTAAAGATTATGCATAGCGCAAGACAGAAACCCTTTAACAAATCCCTTTTCATACATTACCTCCTTTCAACTGATTTTAAGATTCTTCCTCTATAGAAATCGCCTCCACGGGGCAGTTTTCTTTAGCTTCCCTGCAAGTCGCTTCGGCTTCTTTTGGAACGGGATTTACCTTGGCAGTTGCAACTTCTTCTTTCATCTCAAAAACTTCGGGACAAATGTTGATACAAAGTTCGCATCCGGTGCAAAGATCCGGGTCCACATTTGCTATCATATCTTCACCTCCTTAAGTCGCTTGGCAAATCAATCGCTTCGCTTCATTAAGTTCTTCTGCTAAAATTCTTTCTTTCTCAGAAAGCCGACCCTCTACAAATCTTGCTTCTAATTGCTCCGAAAGACCAGTCATAATTGCAATTTTCGAAACATTATACGACCATTTTGGCCAAACGTCAAGGCCTAAGCTAACTTCTCCCTGATGAAGCACAACCCCGTACCTTCGTCTCTGGGCTGCACCTGCTATCTTTCTATTACCACAAACTATATCGAACTCACAAGGCGAAGAGAAACAAAACTTCGATGATAAAGATTTCCTTCCATTTAGTCCGGGCATATGAAGAGCTGCTCCTATCCCTAAGCTTTTAAGGCCCTTCGATATTCCGTTATGAATTTTTCTGTAAGAATTCGATACGCCCTTGGGTGAGACAAAGGAATCTTCACGATAAACGATAGAATATGTGAAACTAAATTCGTTATGGAACACAATTCCTCCGCCCGTCGGCCGTTTAACGACTGGAAGAGCACCCTCCCGATTTAAAATGTCATCTAAACTTTGAAATCTGCCTATTGAGACGCAGGGATAAAGCCATCTATAAATTCGAAGGGTTGGGGATGAGGCGCTTTCCGCCTGGCACATCATAATCGCTTCATCTATTG
>JBDRDF010000013.1:0-28657 GCA_043821025.1 Candidatus Omnitrophota bacterium | reverse complement strand
GCTTTCAAAATAAAATTGACCTTTCTCTCGCCGTAAGAAGTCCGACCCAATTGCGGCTCATCTACGATAATGCCTTCGATGTGAGCTAACTCCGGTTCGCTCGGCGTGAAATTCATAATGTGGTTAGGCGGATAAATCTGTTTTATCTGAAAAATTAAGCATCCGATAAAGAAGAATGTAAAGGAAAGCGATATAAAAGATATGATTTTGTGTTTTACCGCTAAAAGTGCGATTAAAACAAGAAGGAGAGCGATTAAGATGATAAATAAGGACGAGATTTTGATAAGTACGCCTGCTAAAATTCCTAAGGCGAGAAAAATCGCAACCCAAGCCAAGGGAGAGTTCATTCTAAAGTGATGTATTCCTTTATCTCATCGAATTTCTTAGGCCCACCTTTGACTTTCATCAAATCCCCTTTAAAGATAAATGGGCCGTGGGCGCTGCGGTAATCGACGATCTCCTTGGCTAACACGGGACCTATGCTTGGAAGGGTTTCAATCTTTTTTACATCGGCGGTATTGATATTAATTATGCGCTTCTGCTTGATAAGTGCTTCGTAATCTGCCTCAGTGGATTTCAATCGTGTAGGCAGGACCTTAAATTGCGGGCGGGCGATGTAGTTTCTATAACCTAAAACCGCAAGGCCTAAAATTGCGAATATGCTTAATGTAATTAAAACCTTCTTCTCTTGAGTCGTGAGATTAAACAACGATGTTTACTAACCTATTTGGAACAACGACGAAATTCTTGATCGGTTTATTGGCAATCCATCCTTTTACGCGGGAGTTCTCAAGCACAACCTTCTTCAAATCCTCTTCGCCGCAATCTGCTACTACCAAAACCTTCGCCCTTACTTTGCCGTTTATTTGGACGACTATCGTTATCTCTTCGACCTTTAATGCGGCCTCATCATATTTCGGCCAGGGCAAATCGAAGATAGATGGCTTATTCCCCAATATCTGCCACATCTCCTCGCATATGTGCGGCACAAACGGCGCAAGCAATATCACAACTGTTTTTACTGCCTCCTCAATTACAGCAATAGACGCTTTTTCCTTCTCCACCAAAACCAAATAGACTTCATTTACCAATTCCATAATCGAACTTATCGCGGTATTGAAATGGAAGTCGCCTTCCATATCTTGCGTTACCTTTTTTATCGTCGCATGTGTCTTGCGCCTTAAATTCTTATCCGACGTCGTTTCCATTCTGCCGGCCTTGCCTTCATTTGATTTTAATTCAATAAAATCGTTCGCCAACCGCCAGACGCGATTCAAAAATCTCCACGCGCCTTCAACGCCTCTATCGCTCCATTCAGCATCTTTCTCCGGTGGTCCAATAAACAATGTATAGAGCCTTACGGTATCGGCACCGTATTTCGCGATTAATTCATCGGGGCTTACAACATTTCCCTTTGACTTGGACATCTTAGCGCCATCTTTTATAATCATCCCCTGCGTGAACAATCGCTTGAACGGCTCTTTAAATTTCACAAGGCCTAAATCATAAAATACCTTTGTAATAAATCTCGAATAAAGAAGATGCAAAATGGCATGCTCGACTCCGCCTATATATTGGTCGACAGGAAGCCATTTATTTACTATCTCGGAATTAAATGCGCGCTTATCATCTTTCGGCGAAAGGTATCTTAAATAATACCAACCGGAATCGACGAAGGTATCCATAGTGTCGGTTTCGCGAACGGCTTTTCCTTTACACTTCGGGCAGGTTGCATCTAAAAATTCCGGGATATCCTTTAATGGCGACTGCCCCGTCGGTTTAATCTTAACCGCCTCGGGCAAAAGCACAGGCAAATCTCTTTCTAAAACCGGCACGCTACCACACTTATCACAATATATAATTGGAATAGGAGCGCCCCAATATCGCTGGCGAGATATAAGCCAATCGCGAAGCCGATATGCTACTACACGCTTGCCTATTTTCTTCTGCTCCATGTAATCAGCGATTTTACCTATCGCCTCTTTACTTGGGATTCCATTAAATTGTGCGGAATTTGTCATAACGCCTTCTTGCGTATACGCTGTTTTCAATTTCTCGCCTTCCAAATGTTCATTTGGATTATCGATGACGACCCTTATCGGCAACTTATATTTCTTAGCGAATTCGAAATCCCTCTGATCATGGGCAGGCACAGCCATAATCGTGCCGGTGCCATACTCCATCAAAACGTAATTTGCAATCCAAATCGGAATACTCTCGCCGTTAATCTGATTCAACGCATATCTACCGCTAAATATCCCTTCCTTCTCAACCTCTGCCGCACGGCGCTCTGCTTTGCTTTGTGCGCGGACTTTCTCAATGAAAGATAAAATCTTATTCTTGTCCGGCGAATCTTTTATCAGCTCTTTTATTTTTGGATGCTCCGGGGCTAAAACCATAAATGTTGCGCCGTAAATAGTATCGACTCTCGTCGTAAAACAGGGAAAAACCTCTTTGCTTTCAACGACAGGAAAATCTATATTTACGCCTTCGGAACGGCCTATCCAATTCTGCTGCATAACCTTGACGCGCTCCGGCCACTCCTCAAGCAACGCCAAATCAACTAAGAGCCGCTCGGCATAATCGGTTATTTTAAAGAACCATTGCTCTAAATCCTTCTCGATAACTTTGGTGTCGCACCGCTCGCATGCGCCGCCGATCACCTGCTCATTCGCCAAAACGGTCTGGCAGGACGGACACCAATTGACTGCGCCCAATTTTTTATAAGCAAGTCCTTTTTCGGATAATTTTAAAAATACCCACTGTGTCCATTTGTAATAATCGGGAAGACAGGCGGTAACCTCCCTATCCCAATCGTATCCGCAGCCCCACTGAAATAACTGTTCCTTCATCCGCTTTATATTTTTTAACGTCCATTCCTTTGGGTGAACGCCTGATTTTAGCGCCGCATTTTCGGCGGGGAGTCCAAAAGCATCCCATCCCATCGGAGAAAGCACATTTAAGCCGCACATCAATTTATATCGCACCACACAATCGCCAATGATGTAATTCCTTCCGTGCCCGACATGTAAATCCCCCGAGGGATATGGAAACATAACAAGACAGTAATACTTCTCTTTTGGCGAGCACTCATCCATCTTAAATAGGTCTCGCTCTTTAAACCAAAAACTCTGCCACTTGGGTTCAATTGTTAAAAATGGGTAGGCTTTTTCGTCGCTCATTTCAATAACTTTCTCACAGTTGCTAAATTTGTGCGGTCATCTTTTGGGTCTTTCTTTGGCGTCTCGAGGATAAAAGGAAGGCCTTTCAATTTAGAGTGATTTAAAATCAGGCTCATCCCATTCATTCCTATCTCGCCCTTCCCGATATGCCAATGTCTATCGGCGTGCGAACCAAAAGCGGTTTTCGAATCGTTTAAATGAACTATCTTTATCCTCTCAAGACCAACGACGAAATCTATTTTCTTTAAGGTGCTATCCAAGCCTGTTTTCGTCTTAACGTCGTATCCTGACTCAAAAGTATGCGCTGTATCAAAGCAGATTCCTATTTTTTTCTTATCCTTAACCTTATCTATTATGGCTTTTAAATGTTCAAACTTATAACCCAACCAATTGCCTGAACCAGCGGTATTCTCTAATAAAATCATCAATTTCGGGTGCGCTTTTTCTATCGCCTCATTTAAACCTGCAGAAAAATGCGAAATCCCGAACTCCTCTCCCTTTCCCTTATGACTGCCTAAATGCGTTACAAAATATTCCGCACCAAGCATATCAGCGCGCTTTATGTCTTCGATATAGGCGTTGACTGACTTTCTCCAAAGGTCCTCAACGGGCGAGCATAAGTTTATAAGATATGGGATATGAACAACGACAGGCGCAATATTCTTCGCTTTTCGCCTTCTCTTAAATTCCTCGGCATCTTTTGGATCAAGTTTAGTTACCGCCCATCCGCGCGGATTTCTGCTGAAGATCTGAAACGTATTGCACCGTAACTCGGCCGCCCTATTTACTGCCTCATAAATATGCCCTGCTATGGAAACATGAACCCCGAGTTTCATTTTTTAATATATTATGGTGGAGCTGACGGGAGTCGAACCCGTGATTCCACAATGCCATTGTGACGTGATCCCACTTCACTACAGCCCCACAGATTTAAAATAATAACATCTACCCCTCTTGCCTGTCAATATAATTGACAAAGCCAGCTATAAATGTTATAGTTTATATAATTTCAAATTCCTCACAGAAAATGAAAAATAAATTAGTCCTAACTACTCTTTGTTTTAGCAGGCGATATTTCCGCAATGGCAGAGAGCACAACTATTGGCGCCGCACATCCGGTTGAAATAACAGGTGCCCAGGCATCGGACAAGGAAGCACTGAAGAAAAAGATTATAGATTTAATCGCGACCGACCGCGACGATTTACTTACAAAAATTGATGGTAAAAAGATAGAAAAAGGCCTTAAGACATTTCAACTTAAAACAAAAGACGCCGAGGTCTCATTTAGAGAACTAAATCCACTTAAAAGGTTACTCCACAGCGTCACAGATCCAAATATAGTTTATATACTCTTAATCATCGGCTTTTATGGAATAATATTGGAGCTGTCGCATCCAGGAATTTCCGTCGCTGGAATCGTCGGCGTAATCTGCCTCATATTGGCATTTTATGGGTTAGGTTCACTTCCTGTAAATTATGCAGGCTTTTTGTGCCGAGGTGTTGGAATAGGTAGACAACCCGGTCTCAAAAACCGGTGACCGTAAGGTCATGAGGGTTCGACTCCCTCCCTCGGCACCATTTGAGAGTATTTCCCCGATTATAAATACACTACATCTTCTGAATGATACAACGAAAGAAAAAGTAACATATAATCTCTAAGATGACGCGTAAGTAAGAAGTTATTTCTTATGTGCTCCCGGCCGTTTTCTCCTAATCTTTTTGCATATTCTGGACTATTTAGTAATTGCTTAATGGCAAAGGCAGCGCCCTCAATAGAATGACAAAGTAATCCCGAATATTTATGTTTTATCTGTAAAGGGATGCCTCCCACATTTGAAGCAACCACTGGCTTCGCCTTCCAAAGGGCTTCTGCAACGGTTAAGCCAAAACCTTCCTTAATCGATTTCTGGACGATAACGGTTGAGGCCCTCTGTAATGCGTTCACCTCTATATCATTTTGCGGTAATAACAAAATATGGATATCCTGATCCTGCTGTGCCTTTTCTTTGACTTCCTCAAGAACCTTTATGCCTTCTGGGTCATCTGTAGCTGTGCCACCAGCTAAAATGAGCTGACAATTAATATATTTTTTGACCTGCTTGTAAGCATCAATAACTCCTAGCGGGTCCTTTAGACGGTCAAAACGAGAAATTTGTGTAATTATAGGTTTATCTTTTGGGATACCATACCTCTTCAAAACCATATCTATAGTTTCCTGGGACAATTCTTTGTTTTTATCACTCAATGGATCAATAGAGGGAGAGATTAAAAATTGCCTTATTGGCAGTATTTGAGAAAAGCTGGGCGCTGAGAATACAACTGAATCATAACTTACGATAAAATCCATTAAAAACTTCCATACTTTTTGGTTAGGATTTGACACGTCAATATGGCAGCGCCAAATCCATTTATTTGTAGATTTCTTTTTTATTAAAGCTATTGGCTGCGGGTCATGGACAAAAATGATATCCCCAGATGTATCCACTTCCTCGCAATTTCTTTGGCTGGTTTCCATAAAAATATCAAAGTCATGCTGACTTAGCGCCTCCGGTCTTCCGTGAAGGGCATTATGGAATTTCTTAGTTACTTCGAAAAATTGCTCACCGCCCTTTATCAAATCCCATCTTGCATCAACTCCTAACCCTTTCAAAAGAGGCACCATACAGCTTAATATCTCCGCAACCCCTCCGCCTACCGATGTAGAACTTATATGCTGAATAACCTTGCCCTTTAGCTTTTCAGCAAGCAATTTCAGGTCGTCTATTATTGACTGTCCGACGATTGGAATATATTCTTCAATTTCTGCCATATCAATCAGATATTCTTTTTTCGATTACTCTGATAATCGTTTTTCTTAGGTCTTCCAAAGTCCAGGTGTAAGGATCGAGCTTGGAAATTTTATCTGCCAATGCTTTATCGCCAATGGATGTCTCTATCCAGTTTGAAAAATCATTTGTTTGCTTTTCAAGCCTTAACCGTGCCTCAAATATGTGAAAATATATAGAATCTATGGTTATCTTCTTTAGGATATCTACGAATTCTTTTAAATCATAGGCAACATAATTTGTGGGGATAACAAAACTTACTGATTTAGTAAAGTGGAATTCTTCGCCTTCTCTGGCAAATCTTAATTTGGCTAAAGGATTATCTTTTAAGTAATCGTCAATGGTTGTGATTATTTTTTCTCTCAAGGCCCGTATATTTGAGAACTGGACTGTATCGATACTAGCTAATCTCTCCCCTAGTTCATCCTCCCCTAAGACATCGCTAACCCAATAAGCAAAATCATTTGGAGGCTCGGGTGAAAGATACTGATGTTGCTGCAGGAATCTGTGGGTATGGTGATAAACGCAGGAGCCAGGAACTTTTTTAATAAAATCCACTAATTGGCCAAGGGCAGAAGCCCTTAGACCAGTCAATTCAGATAAGTGCAGTCTCGTAAAGAAGTTAAATGGTTCTTTGGCTCTTATTAATTCCGACATAATTTAATCTTTTTATATTTCTAAAATGTGCTTCAGGAATTTAGATACTTCTTGAGTATTTTTTACATAATATTTTGCATATGATTTTTTATGTTTACCGACAAAAATAGTTATACCTTTGTCTCTAAGAACCTTAAAAGCATCTTCATCAGTAGTATCATCCCCGATATAAATAGGGATAAGTGTTTTATCCGTTAGTATAAATTTTTGTCTAGCCAAAAGCCATAAGACAACCTTTCCCTTATTCCATTCTAAAGGAAGTCTTATTTCAAAGACCATTTTACCGGATTTTATTTTTATCTTATTCCTCACTATATAGACGATGGTAGCCTCGTGTAAAATAGTCTTAACTTGCGGAATCTGCTTTTTGTCCACTATACGATAGTGTAGACTCAAAGAAAGTCCCTTATCTTCTAAAATCGTTCCTTTAATTGAAGCTAGATTCTTAGTTAAATCACTTTTTATATGCTCGAGAATCGCTCTGCATCTTGGTGAAATAGGGCTTTTAAATTTAATCTTTGGTCCTTCTATTTCTGCACCATGGTTACCTACATAGATAATATTTTTTAAACCTATTTTTTGTTTTATATCCTTTAAAGCCCTGCCGCTAATAACAGCAATTTTAGCCCTTGGGCTTTTTGATAATGCTTCTAATATTCTTCTGGTATCTTTAGAAATCATTGCTTGCTCTGGTTTGTCTACAATGGGAGTCAGCGTGCCATCATAATCTAAAAAAAGAAATGTATATTTACCCTGCAGTTTTTCTTTTAATTCTCGCCAATTACTAAATAAATAATTCATTTTTGATTTTTAATTTTAGCCTTTTTTCAATGCTGTCAGTTCGGTAATAATATTTCCTGCCCATTTGTAGACATTATTTTCGCTAATAACCTTACGCATATTTTCCATGCGTTTTCTTTTATCTTCAGAAGGCAGTTCCACTGCGAATCTTATGGCATCGGCAAATTCCTCTATAGAATAAGGGTTAATTTGAATGGCATCCGTCAATTCTCTGGCTGCTCCAGTAAAACGGCTCAAAATCAATGTTCCATTTAATTCGGTCTTTGAGGCGACGTATTCTTTGGCCACTAAATTCATGCCGTCGTGTAAAGAGCTTACAATGCAGATATCAGCTAATGCATAGTATGGCCTGATTTCCTCGGGAGAAAAATGCCTCTTTAAATAAATGATGGGCTTCCAGTTCATCTGCGAATATTTCCAGTTCTTTTTTTCCACCACTTCATCAATTTCACCAATTAGCTCATGGTAGCGTTGTATATGAGTTCGGCTGGGCGCAGCTAATTGAATAAAGACAAATTTGTTTTTATATTGAGGGTATTTCTCTAAAAATCTATCAATGGCAAGTATCCGCTCAACAATTCCTTTAGTGTAATCTATTCTATCAACTCCTAAGGCTACGATTTTCCCTTCCAACTCAAACTCCTTGCGGATCTTCTCGATTTCACTTATTTCTACTTTAGGAACATTTCCACTAATATACCCATTTACGCTAATAGGAAAGGCTTTCACAAATGTTTCTTTGTTAGCCCTAACTACACTAAATTTCTCTGTATCTACGCGGCATTCTATCAATCTATTTGCGGTATCAAGAAAATTATTACAATGATACTGCACATGAAAACCAATTAAATCACAGGCAAGCATTCCCTCTAAAATTTCCTGTTGATAGGGACATATTGCGAAGACCTCAGGATTAGGCCAAGGTATATGCCAGAATAACGCTACTGTAGCATCGGGCCGTCTTTCCTTTATCATCTTAGGAAGAAGGGTAAAGTGATAATCTTGAATAAAAAGAAAGGGATTCTTTGCCGGTAAATCCTCTAAAACACTTTCTGCAAAAATCTGATTTACATTTTTATACATCTGCCAGTCAGTTTTTCTAAAAATAGGCCGGGTATGCGTAACATGGCAAAGTGGCCATAACCCTTCATGAGCAAAACCATAGTAATAACCTTCTTCTTCCTCCTTAGTAAGCCAGACCCTTTTTAAAATATAGCGGTTATCTTCTGGCGGCACACCTAATTTATTTTTAGAATTCACAAATTTTTTGTCTGCGTTTCCGCTTCCGTGAGCAATCCAAGTTCCTCTGCATGCGCGCAAAATGGGATCTATAGCAGTAACTACGCCGCTTGCTGGCCGGATGCATTTGGTTTGGCCGCTAACTTCATCTATAACGTGCATAAAAGGCTCTCGGTTTGAGACCACAAAAAGAGCGTTTTCTCCAAGTTTTGCATGAACGAGATCTCTTAGTTTGGTTTCTGTCCAGACTTCCTCTTTCTGAAGTCGGACATATGCCTCATCAGAGATTGCTCTGTGCGCAACCCTTAATCCTAAAGCGATCTGTTCAACCTCGCTGATTAATTTTCCAAATTCTCCCTTTTCCTCAAAAGGGCGTAATTTATCAGTTTCTCCTCTTTGGAAATGTCTAAACCATAACGTAAGCCGACGCACTGGAAGAATAAAAATTTGTCGCTGAATCAAAAAAGTTACAATTGTAATTAATACAATTAAGATGATCAAAGTAATACTAATCCTTCTCCATAATTCAGTTAACATGGTGAACATATAGGAAGTATCATATATAACTTCCACTAAACCCAAAGTATTACCCTCATCATCTAAAACAGGCAGAATATAACTATACACTGAATATTCTTTAAATTTCTCTAATGTGCCGCGAGGATTTTTTGTAGTTAAAATATCTTTTAGATAGGGTTTATCCTTTTGCCCCCAGTCAGATACACGTTCGGTAATGGCTAAGACTTGCCCATCTTTATCATAAATTACGCAACCCTGAAGCCTTTCTCTTTTTTGGAAACTTTCTGCTAGGCGATAAGCTTGTTTAAAATCGTTGTTTATAAGAATATGTTTTGCGGATAGTTCTATGCTTTCCGCAACGGCCTTGGTTTTTCTTCTGAGGTCATCCATGAATCTTTCTTCTGCAAAGCGAACCTGCATAACACCAAAGATAGTAAATACAATGGCTACGATAATCAAGATAGGCAGAATAAATAAAAGAATTCGTTTCATTTATTTTTTTCCTGTTCGTAATTTTTGAACTGGCAGGGTAAAATACTGGGTCATCTTTATCGCTCCTTTAAGAAATAAAACCGTCATCCTGCAGTATTTGCAAGATGGCGGCCCGACCATCTAAAACTTCCTCCGGAAATAATAAACTACTTCCGGACCCAATTTATTAAATTAACTAAAAGACATTCCCATTATTATGGTATTTATTATAAACGAATTTGCTGGAAATTCAACCCTTTTCTCTTTATTTTCCTTTGGGTATTCCTTAAGGCGAAGGGCACCATCCTTTCAATAAATTAATTCTATTTATTTTATTATAACTTCTTTTTTGATATACGATCTTGCCGCCTACTATTGTTGACCAAACAGAATAATCATTGTCCAGTATAACCAAATCGGCATCCTTGCCAACAGCGATAGTTCCTTTTTTATCCTCAACCTTGAGAAGTTTAGCTGGATTTTCCGTCACTGTTTTTATTGCGGCTTCGAGAGGGCAATTAGTAAATTTCATAAGTCGTAGCAACTGTTGAACTAGCCCTAAGGTCGTACCAATCAAAGCGCCACTAAGATAACGCGCAGTCCCGTCTTTTGATTCGTATTCAATTCCATTGTAAATATACTTTCCATCTGGCAGACCAGTAGCTTGCATACCATCCGTGATTGTTATACAGCGGTTTGGACCCAACAGGTCAAATGCAAATTTTAATACGCGAGGATGAAGATGAACACCATCAGGAATAATTTGGACAGCAAGTCCTTGCGCTCCAAAAATAGCCAAAAGTGGACCTGGAGCTCTATGGTGAATAGAGGACATCGCATTAAATAAGTGAGTAACATTTGAAATACCGGCCTCGATTCCTTTAAGCGTTTCCTCATAAGAAGCATTAGAATGACCGAATGAGGCAATTATTCCGCGACTTACAAGGCCTCGAATTATATCTAAACTACCGTTAATCTCCGGGGCAATCGTCATTATTTTAAGTGAGCCCTTAGTGTTCTTTAGTATTTCTTCAAAAACTTGTAATGACGGCGTGCATATTGAGTTAGGCGAAATCATACCCCTTTTTATCGGAGAAATAAAAGGACCTTCAAGATGAACCCCAAGAAGATCAGCTCCTCCGAGATCGCATCCTACATTTTCTGCGGCAATTTCCAGATGACGATTGTCTTTGTTGGGGCGGAAAAAAGTGGTTGCAACAAAACTTGTGGTTCCAAAACGGGCGCAAGTTCGTGATATGGTTTGCAACGATTCCTTCTTACCATCCAAAGTATCAGCACCGCCAGCACCGTGAATATGGACGTCGATAAAACCAGGGGCAATTATTCGCCCTTCGGCATCAAGAAAAGCTCCCGTTACGGGACCCTTCTTTATTTTACCGATCTTTGCAATAACATCATCTTCAACCAGTATTGCCGTTGTCTCTTTGTCTTTTAATGAATTGAAGAGTCTGCAATTAGTTATTAATAAATTTTGTGACATGGTTACAACTAAAGCCTCTTTTTAATCTTATCCGAAAGCTCGTCGTCTCTTTCTTTTGAGTGGCGGCGTAAGGAACTTAAAACCATGATGAGCGTGCGGGCGTTTTCGCTTTCAAAAACCCACTTAAGCCCGAGGATAAGCGCCGCTACCAAAAACTGTACGAAATATCTCGGAAACACAAACGACAGAACAAATGCTAAAGCCGTTCCAAAAAGATAGAGATTTTTCTTAAGGCGTCTTTTGTCAGTGTTCAACTTTGCTATTCCTTTCGCTTTATTAATTAATTCTTTGGTTGAGTCGGGTAAATTCCCTTCCTCGTATGATGTAGCACCCAAAGATGCAGTCCTTATATTCTCGAGACAGAAATGACAGGTTGAGATATGCTCCTCGAGAAGCCGCGCTTCCGATTCTCTAAGAAAACCGCTTAGATACGCCGACAACGTCGCCTCATTGGGGCACTGTACCAGCTTCTGCATCTTAACCTTTGACATATTCACTTCCATATAATTATAGACGATAAAACCACTGTAATTATTTCAAAAATCTTCAATTCCTTTTCTTTTTAATTTCTCCTTCAATTCACCCTTTGTCCGAGCCATAATTGTTGAAATCGTATTTATGGGCAATTTTAATGCCTCGGCAATCTCGCGGTGTTTCATTCCGTGAAGAAGATTTAATTTGATAACCATCTTCTCCTTAGGCGCAAGCGATTCCAATGTCGCATCCAATATCGCGCGAAGTTCGTTTAAGTGAAATTCCCTGCCTGGATTTCCTATTTTTGCGGGCAGCAATTCCTCCAAAGTTTTCCCCTCACCTTCTGCGCTAGAAATTGCTTCCTCAAAAATTGAAATGGCATTCGGCGGCATCTGCCGTTTCATCTTCTTAAAATAATCTATCGCGGCATTTCCTGCTACCATCGCAATCCACCCAGTAACCTTTCTTCTATCTTTAATCTGCGCGAGTTTATTGCTCGACCATAACGAAATAAATACCTCCTGGTGAATGTCTTCAACGTCGTCGTTGTCAAAATTATATCTGAACCTCGTTAAGCGGTCTCGTACCGCCCATAAAACGAGTTTAGAATATCGCTCGACAAATATATCCCAAGCACGCTTATCCTTTTTAATACAACTTTCGATCAATTCTTGATCGGGTTGCTCACTTAAGTTGACGAAATCCATAACTTATTCTTTCGGCTTCAATTTCTCCTCGAAGGCCTTTGCGGTAACGGGCATCTTCTCCTTGAATATCTGAAGCGCCGCTTTCGCATATTCTCGCATTTCGAATTGGGCGGATTTGTCGAGGCGGAGGGTAAGAAAATTAACCAGCGAACGGGCGTTCACTGTCCAATAAAATAGGGTATATACGGAAAGTGGTAAAACCCCGCGGGCCTGCTCACGCTTCACCTTAGATTTTACCAACTCTTCATAAGTAGCAAACGCTTCATCGATTGACTTTTTATATCTTTCTAAATCGGCGCCGGTTAAGTTCTCTGGCGTGTAATAGTTTTTCTTCGCGAGGCAATATCTAAGGGACATCTCGTCGTAACTTCCAATTCTATGCCGCATCCATTGACGAGCAACGAAGATAGGACATTTTACATCGAAGGTAAAATAGGCATGTTCGAAGGGGGTGCCGTGTCCCTTTAAAATCAGATGGCGAATCAATTTTGCGTCGGATTCCTCACCCTGCGGTTCGCTTAAGTAACACCTTCGCGCCGCTTGAATAACTGCCTTATCCGCCCCCATAAAATCGACGAGCGCAAGATATCCGTTATCCAAAACTCTTAACTTAATCAGGGCCATTCTGTTTATCTTTTCTCTGGGCTTTTAGGCAGGTCTGTCTGGTTTTGAGGTAGATTATATTTTTGGTCTTCTCTTTCTTTTCGTAACATTCGGGGCAATTGTAGATAGGTTTAGCAAGTGTCCTATCATAGCCAGGCGCTACTACCACCCTTCTTACTTCAGGCACATCTCGTCCACAAGTATCGCAACGCATAGGAAACCCTCCTTGCTTAGAACGATTTCAATTTTATCAGGAAGCGGAGGAATTTTCAAGGGTAAAGATGTACTGGTTTTAAATTAGTTAGGCCTTGCGATATCTTCGAATTATTAAACTACCAATTATAATAATAAAAATGATACCTAATACTAAAAAAATCAATAAGACGCACATTGGCGGCAAAAGGGTAATTTTTTTATCCGCTAATACAGCTATGCCCCACTCGCTTGGGTCCATATAAAAATTCTTTGTGCCGATCCAAACAAATTGAAGTTCTCTTGCATCCTTATCCGCATCATCCACAGCAATATCAAAACCTATCGCTCTTCCAACCTGCGGCTTAAACCCATCTAAAACTTTAAATGGGATTTTAGATTCTATTAGATAACCACGCTCAACTTTCCTTGAAGCAACCTCAATGCCGCCCATATAGTCGTCCTTCCTCCAGATCCAATCGCTTGGTTTGATATCTTTATTATTTCCTGGGCTTAGGCCTATCTGATAATCGCCTTTCACGCAATATACCCTCTCAGGGTCAGCTTTTTCATCCGTCCCTAAAGTAACCTCGAGACAATCACCGTTCCAAATATCGCTGCCTTCATTATTGTTTACAAACGGGACGTCGTCAAAAACCCGTGCCGTCACATATAGATTTTCGTCGTCCCATAAAAGATATATATCGGCGCTTAAATCCTCTGGCCCCTCCCAAAGATTATAACCGAGTTTCTCAAAAGAGTCGTTGTCCATCTTGATGGATGGTTTAAGATTCAAATATTCTTCAAAATTCCCATCGATCTTAATTGTTTTACTGGTCTTTAAAATTTCGATCTTTTGTTTTTCCTGCTCTCCTTCTGCCGAGAAGGAGAGCAAAAAGACGATAACTAAAATTAAAGATAAAATTTTTATTTTCATAACACCCCCCCCCTTTTTTTTACTGTACCGGCCGGTTTATCCAACCTTCGAAATCCACTGAGCCAGTAATCTCTTGCCTTACGACGCCCGTCCTTTCGGCAATGTATGGGTGAGAGCGAAAGTAGGTCTTTGGCCTTAAAGGTTTCTCCCTATCGGCCTGCCTCAATGTCTCTAAAAAAGTAATAATTGCATTTGGGTCATAACCGGCCGCTTTTGTATATCTAACGGAGCGCCTGTCCGCCTCAAATTCATCCTCCCTCGAATAAGACGACATTAACGACACTAATGCTAAACTTGCTCCTTTCTTGAATTCCCTATCGGTGCTTGCGCCAGCGGCTAATATCATCAAGAGGTTGTATGTCATCCCGGTCTGGAGTTTCTTCACAGAATGGCGCGCCGCGACATGGCCTATCTCGTGAGCAATAACCCCAGCGAGCTCATCGTCGCTCTTTGCCTTTTCAATTAATCCCTTAAATACGTAGACCCATCCCCCCGGCAGCGAAACTGCGTTTATGTCATCTTCGTCCAAAACCTTAAAATGATATATCAATTCTCTTCTATCACAAACTTCGACCAATTTTTGGCCGATCTTCTCGACTCGCTCCTGCAGTTCTTGATTCTCGAGGAGTTTAAATTTTTCTTCAACTTGTTTTGATAACGAACGCCCCATGCTGACTTCCTTTTCTGTTGACACTAAAATTAAATCCTGTTTACCTGTTACGACATTATATTCTGCAAAGGTATTTGAACAGGACAAAAAAAGGATAAATAAAGTTGCGATTAAAATAATTCTCATCTTCATTTTTCTTTATAAAATAGTTTCAATACGCCTAGAGATAAAGCGCCCACTCCGGCACAAATTAAAAACGCCGCTCTAAAACTTAAACTTTGCGCCAATGCCCCAAAGAAAAACGGTGAAATCATCGATGCCAAACCATAAATGAATGAGAAACTCCCCAACGTCTGCGCTCGTGCTTCAGCCGGTGCTAAATCCGCAACGATAGCTCGCCGCGAAGCTATCCAAATCGAATCGAACACGCCATAAATTATAAATGGAATGACTGCCCACCACGCGTTCGGCGTAAACGCTAAAGTCACCAATGATATTATAACAAGTATCATCGCAATGCTCAATGCATTTGATTTGCCAAATTTATCGGCTAAGATCCCACCGGGATAAGCGGCTAAGAAATGCGAGATGGAATAAAAGATGAATACCAAGCCCCCCACAAATACCGTCCCTTTGGGCAAGGTATATACATAGAATTGCATCATCTGAACTGTGGTGGCGGCAATCGCCAAAAAACAATTTCCAACTGTAACGATAACCAAATCTTTATTCTTAAAATATAATTTAAGGCCATCGAAGAATCTTTTAATCTCGCTCTCGCCAGTTCTCTTTGAAATAAACGTCTCCTCCAAACCTTTAAAAATGATCAAGGAACTTATGAGGGTTGGTATCGCGGCAAATAGAAACAGCCAACGATAAGAACTTTCAGAAAACTCCTTCTTGAAATTTATCGCGCCAAACGTAATTAAGGAAAGGATTATTATACCAACCGCCGGACCCAATGCCGAACCGATCGTATCGACCGCCTCAAGTAACCCAAACGCCTTCCCGCGCATCGGGGCTTCAACAGAATCTGTAATCGACGCCTCGCGCGCAGGGTCACGCAACGAACGACCTATCCCACGCAACATTCGTATTGGGATCAGATGAACCCAGAATGTAGCTAAGGTCAAAAAAATTCGAGATATCGCGATTAAAATATATCCTAAGATAACCGGCTTCTTGCGCCCCATCCTATCTGCAACAGCGCCGGTTACAACTCGTAAAATCCTATTTATCGCTTCGGCAGAAGACTCTATCAAGCCGTATTGAAGCGGACCTGCGCCTAAAAATGTCTTCGCGAAAAAAGGAAGATAGGGCGCGTACATCTCCTCGCCCGTATCGTTCAGCATCGCTGCAAAACCGAAGGCTTTGAGGTTCTTTCTGCCAATTCCTTTAAACGGAAATATTCCCATCACGCATAAATTAACATATTGCAAAATTTAAGTAAAGCACTTATAATAATTAAATTAAAGGAGCTCATCTTGAAAAAAGCAGCATATTTAATTTTTATTGTATTTTTAATTGTAACCCTCGACGGTTGCACTAGGGTCAAATCCGATAAAGAAGTCCTTGTAACAATCGACAATTACTCACTATATAAAGAGGACTTCCTTTCCGAAGCAAGATTATATCCCCCATCATACCGTGAGAAATTAACGAAGGAGCAAATCTTAGACGACCTAATCCAAAAGAAGCTCTTACTTTTGGAGGCGCAGCGTCAGGGTTTGGATAAGGATCCGACATTTATGAAGATGGTCGAACGTTTCTGGGAGCAAAGCTTATTAAGGTCTCTGTTAGAAAAAAAATCTAAAGAGATTCTATCTTCTATGCAAAAAGTGCCGGAGGAAGAACGAAGCCAAAAGGCAACCCAGATAATGCAACAGTGGATCGACAGTTTAAAAAAGAAAGCAAAAATTAAAATAAATAAAGACGCCCTTGAAAAGATAGAGTTAAAATGAGCCAAAAGACCGACCCTAAGAATCGAAGGAGAATCTATTTTATAAATAAAAAATTTCAGACGAGGTTTATCTTAAGATTCTGCCTCTTCGTAATATTCACCTCAGCTGTAATGGGCGGCTTGGTTTATATCCTTTCAACCCAAACTACCACCACAAGTTTTGAGAACCTGCGCCTCATCGTAAAACGCACTTCTGATTTTATACTTCCAACTCTTATCCTAAGCAGCCTAATAGCATCCTTCCTCGTAGGTGGCGCATGCATCGTAATTATACTTTTTGTATCTCATCGTATTGCAGGACCTTTGTATCGGCTCGAAAAGACATTAAACGAAATTGGCAAAGGCAACCTATGGGTTGACATCTCCTTAAGAAAAACCGACGAAATAAAGGCACTCGCAGCGAGCTTAAACAATATGATAAGGAATTTACGGGACCCTATCTCTTCCTCGCAAGGAAAAATAAGCGAATTAGAAAACGAGGTATTTCGCATAAAAAATGAGTTGCAGCAAAAAGGCATAGCCGAAAAAGAAATTGAAAAAATCTTAAAACCACTCCATCAAAAGATTCAACAAATAAGGCATAATCTGTCTTATTTTAAAATCACCTTAATAGCGACTCTGCTATTCTGTTTTCTACCGATATTAAGCGTATACGCCCAGGTTAGTGACGCCCAGCTTTCGGACGAGCACGAATGGTTAATTACAAAAAGCTATTTTTGCACAATATATTTCAGATACGATGTAAATATAGCTGCCTTAAATAAAAAAATCGACACTTATAGAGTCGACTATGGACTTACGGCAAAGCCGCCGCGTTTGGGCGAGGGCACTGAGGAAGAAGTCGCCTATAAATTCGACCTTATATTTCTAAAGGTGCAAGAAATTTTAGATATGAGGCCGAAGGATATAAACTTGAGCGCAAAAATTTATCGTGACAAAAACGATTTGGACAAGGTCTATATGGAAATTTTCAACGAGGAAAATAAATTTATCGCTTTTTACGTCTTTAAACTAAATACTCTCTTTGCAAGCGAGGAAAAAATTTCTGCAAATGTGCTTGCCCACGAAATCGCCCACTGCGTAATCGACCATTACTTCACAGTTATCCCGCCCAAGAAAATCGCCGAGATGATAGCGCAATACGCTGATTTACACTTGCGAGATTAAACTAGAAACTAATAACTAATAGGGACGTGTCATTTAGGGACACTCTACTTGTGATGTGTCCCTTTTTGACACGTCCCTATCCCAAAATTACTCGTACTTCGTGAACTTTTCCGTCGCTGTGAGGTTTAATTAAATTCCCTGAGATCTTTTTTCCATCAACATGGACTTCTTTGACACCGTGCTCAACGCCCGATGGATTCGTTATTTCGACGTCATAGATAGCGCCTCTAAATGGCCGTCTAATTTTGCAGGATTTCCAATGCTTCGGAATACAGGGGTCAACTCTTAACCCCCCATAATCTCTCCTTGCACCTAAAAGCCATTCTGTACCTGCCATAAAGTTCCAACCGGCGGTCCCTGTAATCCAGGTAAATGCACCTTCGCCATAAAGGTACGGATGTTGCGGGCCGATTAAATATTCTGCATACACATACGGTTCTGTCTTATAAAGGTCGTAATCCTTCTGTGCATTCGGCATGATCTTCTTTATATTGTTATATCCCTTAGTACCACAGCCTACCATCAATTCTCCGACGATCATAAATATCGCTGCATGGCAAAAGACGGCTGCGTTCTCCTTCGTCCCTTCGGAGAACATACTGATTCTACCCAATTGTGAATCCCATTTGCTATAGGCGGGATAAAATAATGCGAGGCCATGTTCGCCATCTAAATATTTTTCGACTGATTTTAAGAGCTTGGCCCTCTTCCCTTCGTCGCAACAACCCGAAAGCAACGCCCACGCCTGGGTATTTACAAATATTTTGCCTTCTTCATTTTCCTTCGAGCCATATGCTCTGTCCGAATCTGTGAATCCGCGTTTATACCATTCGCCATCCCAGCAATATCTATCGATTCTATCGGTCATGACTTGTGCCCTTTGTCTCAACTCTTTGGCTTTTTTATCTTCGCCAATTAATTCTGCCAATTCTGCTAACGTTTTCTGTGACCGAACTAGCGCCTGCGCAAGCCAGACGCTTTCGCCGCGTAATTTTATTCCTGCGGCATCAATGGCATCGTTCCAATCTGCATGACCAATTAAGGGCAAACCTTTCGGACCCACATCATTAAATGTAAAATCTAAATTCTTTTCTAAGCGCTCAAAAAGCGTGCCTTCGCCATCGGTAGTTGAGCCGCCCTTCCAATTTACATCGATATCCCAGCCACGTATCCACCTATCCTTTAGATAGGGAAATTTCTGCAATAGGATATTTTTATCACCCATCTCTTTAACGTATGCGGCAACTGTCATTATAAGCCAAATTGGATGGTCCTTATTCGGACGATAACTTGCAGGTCCGCGAGTATCGGACCATCCAGGCGCACAAGTTCCGTCGCGGCGGATTAACGTTGCGATTTTCTTTATCTTCTTTAAAGCGAGCTCGGTATCTATCGACATTATTGACTCGGAATCTTGGCAAGAATCTCGATATCCCCTTCCGCCCGAGCCCTCGTGATAATACGATGGAGAGCGAGACCAAAAATTGCAAATATAAAGTTGATACTTAACCCAAATGTTCATCATAGTATCGAAATCCTTATCCGGCGTCTCAACCCAGATATTATCTAAAATCCTCTTTCGCCAAAGCGTTTTAACTTTTTCTATCTCCCTCTTTGCCTCATCGACTTTTCTATAGCGAGACAGCATCCGCTCGATATCTGTCGCATCTTCAGTCTGCCCCAAAACAATCGTAAATTCTTTCGATTCCTTCGGCTTTAATTTCAATTCGTGTTTAAACGTGGCAATGCCATCTTCACCCGAACAGAATGGTACCGTCTTAAAATTACCTTTTAAAACCATCTCTGGATTTTCTTCGGTATTATATAATCCTAAAAATGAATATTTTCTCGTGCAGTGGCCCTTTATGGTCAAGCTCGAGCCAAAAAATGTATTTCCCTTAAATGGTTCTATATTCATATCGCCCCACATCGCTGTCTTCTTAGCGAATATCGCCTTATTTTTCTCGTCGAACCAAACTCGGTTGTACAAATTCATTATGTTTCGGTATTCTAATTCCATATGATATTCGCCGAGAAGCCATTCGACATAAGGGTAGATCTCTAAATTTCTTGTCTTTTTGGAATTATTAGTCACCTTCGCAAGCCAAACCTCACAGTGGTCTGTTTGCGGAACAAAAAATGTAACATTAAAATTTATGCCTTTATAATCGCTCTCTATTCTGGTGTACCCTAATCCATGGCGCGCTTCAAAATAATCTAACTTTTTCCTCATCGGCTGATAAGTTGCCGACCAACAATCCTTCGTATCTTTATCCCTTAAATAAAAAAACCGCCCTGGCCTATCGAAACGATAATTCTCTGGTTGCCACCTTAAAATTCTATCCGTGCGGCAATCCTTGTAAAAACTATAACCACCAGCGCATTGTGAGATAATCGCGCAATACTCCTCGTTGGTCAAATAATTAATCCAAGGCCTCGGTGTATTTGGAGTTTTGATTATGTACTCCGTCCCATCGTTGCTAAAATGTCCGTACTTCACTATTCAACCTTCTTTCCTTTAATTGGCTTAAATAATTCATCGTAACTTTTAGACCAAAGATTCTTTAAAACATAATATGCCTTCTTTGGAATCCTTTTATTTATGCCGTTCTCTTTCTCGGGGCTCAATCCAACAATCCCATACCATTCCTCATTGACATTCATATGGCCTTCAGCCTCTATATCAAAATAGTAAGCGCCGCTAGACCAACTCGCTTCTTCGTCCTGAACCCACCAACCCGCCGGATTTGATGGATTATGTTTCCACCACTCATCGGTCCATTCGAAGATACATCCACCTAAGGCGTTGCCTCTTCCCCTACCTCCAGGTGAATTGCGAATTATCTCTTTCCATTGAAATTCTAAAAAATGGGCCTGAACTTCTTCGTCTTCCTTTTTCTTAAGGGCATTGAACCTATCGCACCCAAACTCTATAAAAACAACCGGTTTTCCAAATTTGCGTTCGAGTTCCTGCCAGAAATTTCCAAAACTTTTGCCACGATAAAAGATCCCCCCTAAGAGGTCGACTTCCGGCGCTGCTTCTTTTGCAATCTCAAGGTAGAATAATTCTCCGTTTCCCATCGCAACCGGATGGTTTGGGTCAATTTTATGTATCTCTTTAGCTAACTCGTTAACAAAAGAATAATAAATCCTTGCCTTTTGGTTTGATCTTTCTTTCGGGTCTTCGATTGCATCTAATTCGTCCGTGCTCCAAGGTGCAATTTGGTCATTGAAGCTATAATTGGTTTCGTTGCCTAGGAGCCAAAATAAAATTGCAGGTTCGTCCTTATAATTTTTGACCATCTTCAATACATCTTCTTTTATTTGTGCTCTAAATCCTTCTTCAGCATAATTTGGCGGCGGGAAATCATAGAGGCCCAAGGTGTGCCCCATTATCGTGCGAACATTATATTTCTTATACAAATCTCCGATTAGCTCTTTTACTTCCTCAGGATTTTGTCCTGGATGATAAAATCGCACGGTATCAATGCCTGCTTCCATCATTAGTTTGCCGTCAACAAGCCAAGGTTTATTCGGATCACCCCAAAAGTTATAACTATAGTCCTCTCCTATTGGAATTGGTTGGTAACAGACGCCTTTTACAAAATAAGGTTTCTTTCCTACTAAAAGTTGGAAGTGGCTATTCGGCAATTTCACAACAGAAACTTTTTCTACTCTTGGCCCGAATAAAGTTTTTCTTAGGCAGGGCCCGAATAAAAACAAAAGAAAAATCAAAATAAGTAGTAGAAATAGATAAAACAATCCCCTCCTGGACTTCTTTTTCAATTGTCCGCTCCTTTTTCTTAAATTAGATTTTTACTACCGACGTGCCTTATTCGTAATATATATCGTCTAGGTACAATGTAAAGCCTTCCGGATTATCCATTGAGCTTGCAGCCCAACAGAAACCGCCGGATATATAGGATAGGTCCTTGCCGCTTAAATCTATCTCGTATTGCTTCCATTCGGTTGTAAGGGTAATCGGTCCTATCGAAACTTGATCGGAATCAGAATATTCTCCGGTTATACCGCCCACTTTAAACTCGGATATAACCTCACCGCCTTTGCCTCCCCTCGCCCAGAAGACCAATTTCTTAGCTCCGGTCAAATCAAATCCGCCCGGCTTTGTCCCCCAGTTGTTCGCTGGATTCTGCCAATATATTCCTGCCCAACCTGCGCCCTGCTTCTGCTCCGCTGCATAGGTTACCTTTATACAGGTTGTACCTGAATGGGGATTTTCTTTCCAAGCGCGCTCAAATTTCATGTCGCCGTAATCGCCCATCCAACCGGAGGGAATGTAGTGATTATCTCTTGCGTTGGCGTCGGTAAACACATTGAATCTCTTAAACTCAGCGTAAACGACATTTGCCACACCAACTAACACTGTTAAAGCAACTACTACCGCCAAAAACTTTTTCATCTATTAACCTCCTTATTATTGGGACGGTTCTATTTTTCCATTAACGATAATTAGAACCGTCCTTATTTTTAAATCTTGATTTAATTCTTTCACCTCCCTTCACTATTTCGTCCAATTCTCTTTATACCAATAATATGCTTTTCTAAGTTGCCTTAAGAATGGACTGTTTGAGCCGTCGCCTTGACTTGTTAACCCTAAATACTCCTCATGGAACCAACCGTCGGGGAACGGCCCTCGGAAATTCCCTGGTATCCTCTTCTTCGCTTTAAAGTCCCAACCTTCCGGCTCTTGAGCTGCTGGGTCTAACTGCGGCGGAGGGCCTGCCTTCCACCATTCATCGACCCATTCAAAGCAAACGCCGCCTAATGCATTGCCAACACCAAAACCCGCTAAATTGTATTCGATATCCTTCCAGTTTCCCTTATGATATTCTGCCTGCGCCTCCTCTGCTTTTTTTACATCTGAAGCGATATAGGATGGGCACCCATATTCCATAATTAAAACCGGCTTATCTGTTAAATCCTTCACGTCTTCCCAGAGGGTCCTGCCAAAACCCTTGGGCCCCCGATAGGCATTGATTCCAAAGACATCCACATTTGGCGCATATTTAGCGAAGTACTCTAAATAATGAACCTCACCATTGCAGATCGCTACCGGGCGACTTTGGTCTATAGATTTTATCATCTTTGCGATTTCATTTACAAAAGAATAATATTCTACAGGCTGACTCTTGGCCCGGCAACCTAAGCCCGGAAACTCTCCAGGAGTTCCAGCAAAACCATAATTATTTTCGTTACCCAAAACCCACATTAAGATATACGGTTCATCTTTAAATTCCAAAACCATCTGTCTTACGCTTTCCATCATCTTCTTCTTCTGCTCGGCGTTCGTATAATCCGTGCCTTCATACCAAGTAGCGCCAGAGCCGGCTGCATACATCCCCAAGAAATCGCCCATCAGATACATAAAGCCGTAATTTTCGTAGCCATCTTTAAGTAGGGCTTTGTTATTCGCGTGATGGTATAGGCGCAGGGTATTCACGCCCATATCTTTCATAAATTGAAAGTCGCCAATTGCAAGCTCATCTTCGTCCTGTTTATTATTTTTATTCTCATCCAAGTAAGCGTCGTACGGCCCGTCGATTTTTCCGTTATTATTAAAATCCGCAATCATCCAATCGGTCTGAACATTTAAAGTGCCGTTGTCTGGGGAGAGGCCTATCTTGTTTGGGGAATAAGCCATTGCTTTAATTATATATGGCTCGCCATCAACACGCAATTGCCAGTGTCCATTCTCGAATTTAACAAGTTTGACGCGTTCGCCACCAATGGTCTTGACCACCTTTAACTTAGACAGTTTCACCTTCTTTTCAACAACCTCTTTTGGCTTTACCTTTACCAATTTGCCGGGGTTTATCATAAATTTATCGTTTGACATATCATCATCGAACGAACCAATTATTGAAATTTTAGCGCCCACAAGTTTTATCCCCAGCTCAGGATGGGTCCTTGTTAAAAAATCAATTTCATTTAACGCCATTTTGCTTATATACAATGGCGTATGCCAGTACGTCCAACCTATCGTCTTAGGAAAGTGAACCAGAATTGCGTAATACGCTTTTATCGCATGAGTTATATAACCCGCTTTTGCAAGGGCACCAGCGGCATAGAATTGCTTTACGCCAGGAGTCTCATTGGTTGTCGCCCATTTGTAAAAAGCAAGCATCTGGTCATCGATGTCCACGAAATTCCAGTGGCTACCAATTAATTTACCGCTCTTTTGCGCTTCGATAAAGTTTGGGTCCTTAAAAATGTTGGCGCTCGGATATATGCCCTCTCCAACCGCTTTTGCTAAACCCTGCCTATCTTTAATCTCATATTTATAGTCCTCGGTGCTGATCCCCTTAAGCTCGCCGTATTTTCCGTAATCGACGATTTCCTCTGTGCCGGGATCGAAGAGCGGTTTAACCTCTGCGAAAATAAACCGATGTGAAAAAATAAAAAACGTGATGAAAAAAATTAAAGCAAAAAATAATCTCTGCCTCATAATGTGACCTCTATAAGACTATATATTATACCCCTATCCATAAAAAATTCAATATCTAACTTATTTGACTGTGCCTACTAATTTAGCCCTGCCCCAATATTTCGAATCCTTATGGTTATTCTCTGAACCATTCCACACCAACTGACATTCCCTCTTCGGACTTTCATCTGCGTCATCTATAGCGATATCAAAACGCAATTCCTTGCCCTCTGAAAAACCGCAATCGCCTAAATTCTTTAGCGCCAACCTCGCTTCGAGGCAATATCCGCCTTCTTTCCTTTCAACCTTAACCTCAGAATCTAAAGGCGAACTGTTTCTTACTCCTCCTGTTGCCTGCCCATAAATCCACGCCCTCTCATTTGCGCCAAAGATTATCTGAAAATCGTTCGACGAATAGCCCTCTTGGGGGATATTTTCAGGATCGGTGCCGATAAAAAGTTCAACGGCATCTCCGTTCCAAATATTATATTTATTCTTATCATTTAGGGCGGGAACGTCATCTTTGATATCGGCAAACAAATACAAATTATCTTTGTCCCAAAGCAAACGGACAGAAGCAGATAAATCGCTCTCGCCTGACCACTTTCCAATTTTTAAAATTGGTTTTTTGCCCTTGACCTCATCTATTATAAGTGGCTTCGCTTCCATCCAGGCTTTTTCCATCTCGCCGTCTACGATTATATCTTTGGATGCCCGTCTTATTTCTAAGATCGGTTGAGTTATTACTTTAATTTTAGATGTAAGTCGAGTTTTAAAGAGTACGTCCTCGGTCACTGAAACATGCTTTACATTAGCGAAGCGTTTCTTGGCCTTAGTGTAAGCGGTTGCGAATATCGATATGACAGTATCTTCGGTATTAATGGGCAGGGCGAGCTTGGTTCTGAAAATACCTCTCAAGCCGGCCTTTCCTGAAAGCGTCGTCTGAATTCTATCTTTTGTATCGATTATCGAATATGTAATCGGGACGTTCCTTATCGGGTTTCCTTTTTTGTCTGTCAAAATAAATGAGATGCCTAAACTTTGACTCGAGAGATAACGGTCCCTATCCAATTCGATTTTTAATGTAGCAGACCTATCGTATTTAGAATCCGCTAATGCCTTCTCGTAATAATAATTGAAATTGTTGAATATATCTTTAATAGCGTAATATATGGGCCTCGGAGTACCTTTATGGTTAGAATTTTCATCCTTAATGCTTAAGATGCCGAACCACTCCTCGGGTTCGTCGTCATGTACGCTGGCATCATTTTCGTATTCAAAATTCTTCCACCATTCATCTATCCATTCAAATACGCATGCCCCAGTTGCGCCCCCTGCGATTATTTGATTCAAATCTTCAAGCGTCGCCTCCTTTTGACTTTCAAGGGTATTGCCTCCATAACCATATGGACCTTCCCCGCTTTTTGAAACGCTATACCCAAATTCAGTTACAATAAAGGGCTTATCCTCAGCATACGTATCTTTAAACCACCTGATATAATCTTCGTACCTAGTGCCCTTTTTATTTAAAGCGGGGCCATACCTATATATGTTAGCGCTCACGATATCGAACTGTGGCAACTGCGGATAATCCGCTACCTCCCAATATGCCAATGAAACTCCTCTATCCGGGTCTATTCTTTTTACTTCTTTAGCAAGCACCTCAAAGAAGTTACGCGTTGCGTCGACGCCGGATTTTATAATTGCCTCGGGCTCCGGTTCCGACGTTAAGATATAAAATAATATGTTATCGTGTTGTCGAGACCTATTGACTTTCTCAGAAATTTGTGCCCGATTATATTCAAGCAAAGCCGTATTTCTAAAATTTGCATTTTGAGGAACAAGCAGCCCTTGTATAACCATAAATCCATACTTCTCAGCAATAATCAATTCCCTTTCGGAAAGCGCATCCCATGTCCTTAATGTATTAAAGCCCGCTTCCCTAATGAGTTTCATATCGTTTTCTAAAATCTTTAAAGGTGCAGGTGCATCATATCTTGGGTCTCGTCCGGGCCTATAAGGGCTATATCCTATGCCTTTTACAAAAAATTTTTCGCCTTCAACATAAATCCAATCACCCCTTTCCTCTACTTTTTCATTACGGGGCGTAAATTTAGTTTTGGTTACAACTTTAATTTCAACTTTGTCGCTCTCTTTTTCATCGCTATAAACAGCGGATACTTCATAACCGTACCTAGCATCAGGAGAAACATTAAAATCTGTAAAACATAAATCACTTGTTGAACCAATTGCGATACCCCTGCGATATATATTATATTTCATAAGAAATGGATTGTTTGAAGATTCCCAATATAAGTGGACCTTACCGCTCGATGCAATGCCATCGGCGTATTGAACTGGTTCATGTGTGATTTCCCTTTGAACGGAAAGACTTATATCGTCCAAATAGATCGATGCCGCCTTTCCCCCTCGTATAATAAACGATATCGCTTTAATAGCAATTTGGTCGAAAACAGAGCTTCCTTCTTTTCGAGGGTCAAATTCATCTCGGATTATTCTATCGAAATCGCAATAGAACCGTTTCCACCCTTTCCAGCCCAAACGAATCCACGGCACCTGATAGGTTTCATTATCGCTGTCGGTGATCATAATAGCGAATTCGTCGAAAGAGCCATCGCCGTAAACCCAAAATGAAATGCCGCTAGCCTCAGACCAATCCTTCGCAATGGGGTATAGCCGCCTAATGATCAGCCAACTTGAATCCGTAAATGGCTTAAATTCTACCCTTAAAGCGTTACCGCCTTTTTTCGCTTGCGTCCTATCCAGCAATATCTCTACATCCCTTTCATTCCCTCCGATCATCCGTCTGGGATAGGTCTTGTAAAATTCGTTCTCGCTGTCATACTCAAAACCTTCAATTTCCCATAAATTAAAGTTGGCAGGGATATCGTACTCACCTGCCAACTTTATGAAACCTACCTCTTTTTCGGAAACAAGGCGTATATCATCGAAAAATACCTTTGAATTTGCCCCGCCTTTCATCACTAATACTATGGCCTTCACATCTTCCAGATTCATTACATTGTTTCCGTTGCCTTGAGAATCAAACAGGTCGCGGCGAAATTCGGAGAATTTAAAAACCATTTCTCTCCATCCTTTCCAATCGACTTTAATCCATGGCGAGCGCCACGCCTCATTGTCTCTGTCCCTGAATTTAAAATCTAATTCATTTTGCGAAGCATCTCCATACACCCAAAGCGAAACTCCATTGAAGTCCTGCCAATTAAGGGGCAAGGTCAAATCCTTTTGTATCGCCACCCACCCAGAAGAAGAAACCGGCTTATAGATTAACCCTAACGAAGCTGCCCCTTGTTGAACAGTTGAAGTCTCTAAAATCACCTCGGACTCTGATGAGCCTGACCATGTGTGGTGGGCAAATTTATTGATAAGTTCCTTTTGGCTTGAGTATTCAAAATCCTCTAAAGAGAGCTTGGACTTTAAAGGTTCTTGAGCAAAGGCCGGTTGATATAATAAGATTAGCGCCGCAAGTAGCAGCACCATCTTAGACGAAAATGAACATAGGAAAATTAACTGATTCTTCACCATTTTAGTAACGTCTCCTATCTAAAGGGGTTATAAGTAGGGGACTTTTTAAAATAGGTATATAAGGAGTTGATAATAAGTAGGTTATTTTTAATAATGCCATAGAAAACGCCTTTTGTCAAGGCAGAAATCTTATTTAAGCTAGCAAATAAAAAGCGGGGCCTTTTAAGACCCCGCTAATTCTCTATTAACTTAAAAGCTGCTTCTTAACTAATTAGTTAGCGAACGCTTGATTAATCAGCAGAATATACAAATTCCGGCTTTACTATCGGCTCATAACCCTCTGGAACTGGAAGTGGGAATGTTACTGCTTCATAAACTCCAGCAGCGGTACGGACTAACCCTAAACCAAAGCCCTTTATTGTTCCGACCGTCAGACCTGATAATACATTGGTTGCCTTGCTTTCGTCAACAATTCCTTTTGGAACCTCAAGCCATCCGGTAAAGGTATTTACGACACCGCGGCCTAATTTCCTAAAAGCGTCCTGGGCATATGATGGCGTACTTAGCGTTAATAAACCGACTACTAATAAAGCCGTTATCGTAATCATCACCAAACTACGTTTCATCATTTTTCACCCCCTTTCACTCACTTCTTTTATTAACTTCAAGTATACTCAACTTAAAATCCTTTGTCAAGAAAAAGTTATAACGATGTCAAGCCAAATTAGAAATGTCGTATTTTCATATTGTTGTTAGTAGTAGCCCTTTTTCTTTTGGAGCTACCTTTTCTTTTTGTGAATAATGTGTATATTGTGGATTAATCTTAAAGCTACTCCTCCAGGGGTGATTCGGTGGAGGAG